>SLMP01000140.1 GCA_007133465.1 Nitriliruptoraceae bacterium
GACGAGCTGGACGACGACGAGCTGGACGACGACGAGCTGGAGGTCGAAGAGCTGGAGGTCGAGGAGCTGGAGGTCGAAGAGCTGGACGGCGACGACGAACTCGACGACGAGCTGGACGACGACGAGCTCGCGGCCGTCTGACGGGCCGCCTCACGATCCGCTGCCGCTTGCCGCTCGGCCTCCCGCTGACGGGCGGCCTCACGATCCGCTGCCGCCTGCCGCTCCGCGTCGCGCTGACGCGTCGCCTCACGCTCCGCCGCGGCCACGCGCTCCGCCTCGCGCTGACGATCGGCCTCGGCTCGACGAGCGGCCTCGGCCTGACGTTGCTGCTCCGCCTCGCTGGCACGTTCCGCCGCTGCCTGCTGACGCGCTCGCTCCGCTGCCGCCTCCTGCTCGCGACGCGCCTGGTCCGCTGCCAGCTGCCGCTCGCGCTCCGCGGCGGCGGCTTCCTCGCGGGCGCGCTCCTCCGCGGCGGCCCGCTCACGGGCGCGCTCCTCCGCCTCGCGGCGGGCGCGCGCGACGGCCTCGCGCCGCTCCAGCTCCTGGGCGACCAGGGCCTCACGCTGCTGGTCGAGGCGACCCTCCTCGAGCACGGTGAGCTGCACCGCGCCGTCGAGCGAGGCCTGCAACTCGTAGAGCTCCTCCTCGAACCCGTCGAAGGTCGTCTGCAGCGACTCGACCGCGGCCTCGACCTCGTCGGCCCGCTCCGCGGCCTGCGCCTCGAACGCGGCCAGACGCTCCTCCGCACCGGCGATCGCGGCCCGGGTCGCAGCCAGCGCCTCCAGGTCGATCAGTTGTGCGTCGATCACCCGCCGCAGGGTCGCCGTCCGAGCACCGGCCTCGGTCGGGTTGTCGCTCGCCATCAGCGTGGCGAGCTCCAAGCTCGGGCCGCCCATCTTGTGCAGGCGACGCACGTGGCCGGAGGCGACCGCCTGGAGCGCGTCGGCCTCCTCGGTCAGCTGCTCGAGCTCGACGACGACGTCTGCGCGCTCCGCCTCGACCGCCTCGAGCTCCTCGACGGCGACGTTGTAGACCTCGACGACGCGGCTGATCTCCTGCTCGATCTCCGCGAGCCGTGCCTCCTGCTGTTCCTTCGCGGTCCGCAGCTCGCGGGCCTCGCGCCGTGCCTCCTCCAGTGCCGTCCGGTCGAGCTGGTCCTCCACGTCGATCGGCTGCGCGCCGACGGGGATCACCGTGGTCCCGATCATCGCGACGAGGAGCAGGGAGACGGCAGGCACACGCAGGCGGGAACTGGGCACAGCGAACCTCAGAGCGGGGGCGGGGGAGAGGTGTCGAGCGACGGCACGGAGGATAGAGCACGGCCGCCTGGCCGTGGCCATACGCTCACGGCCGCGCGTCCCTCGCACGACGAGGTCCCGAACGGCCCCATCAGCGGATGCCCTTCGGCCCCCGCCGGCGCGCCACGTGCCCCTGCTCCGTCGCTCGGTACGGTGCTCGTTGCCGCCGGAAGCCACGGCTGCGCCACCCCTTGACGGTATCTCGATGGACGTCAGCCCGTGAGCCATTCTCCCTTCGCCCCGTCCCAACACCAGGCGGTCACCGCACACCTCGCCGACGAGCACGCCGGCGAGTTGCTGCTGCTCGCCCGTGCGTTCGGTGGCGGCGAGGAGCTGACCCGGGTCGCCCTGGTCGGCTTCGACCACGACGGCATCGACCTGCTCGTCGGGAGCGGCGACGTCCCCGATCGGCCACTGTGGGTGCCGTTCCCGCACCGGCTGACCACCCCGCAGCACCTCGACCGGCAGCTCGCGCTACTCGTGCGCACGGCTCGACACGCCCTCGGGCTCCCGCCGGGGGACGACCCGACGTGAGCCCGTGGCGCCCGGGGCCGCCGGCGGACGGCGGGCGTGGCACCGATGTTCTCACCGTTGTCCCTCCGCTCGACGTCGGCCCGCGGGCCCCGCTCGCCTAGCGTCACCCGCCTCCCCCCGACGGACCGTCCCGGCCCACCGATCCGACGGACCGTCGTCGACGGACCATCCCCGCACCGACGAACCCGCACCGCAAGGAGCGCCCCCGTGAGCGCAGACCCGAGCGCCTGGTCGTTCGACACCCGCCAGATCCACGCCGGCGCCTCGCCCGACCCGACGACCGGGTCGCGAGCGACGCCGATCTACCAGACGACGTCCTACGTCCTGGGCGACACCGAGCGCGCCGCGAACCTGTTCGCGCTCGCCGAGCCCGGCAACATCTACACGCGCATCATGAACCCGACCACCGACGTGGTCGAGCAGCGCGTCGCCGCGCTCGAGGGCGGGGTCGCGGCCGTGGCGCTGGCGTCCGGCCAGGCGGCGGAGACCCTCGCGATCCTCAACCTCGCGCAGACCGGCGACCACCTCGTCTCCTCGGCGTCGCTGTACGGCGGGACCTACAACCTGTTCCGCTACACGCTGCCCAAGCTCGGCATCGAGACCACCTTCGTCGAGGACCCGGACGACCCCGACGCCTGGCGTGCCGCCGTCCGCCCGAACACCAAGGCGTTCTACGGCGAGTCGATCGGCAACCCGAAGATCGACGTGCTCGACATCGCCACGGTCGCGGAGGTCGCGCACGAGCACGGCGTGCCGCTGATCATCGACAACACCATCGCGACGCCCTACCTGATCCGACCGCTCGAGCACGGCGCGGACATCGTCGTGCACTCGGCGACCAAGTTCCTCGGCGGGCACGGCACCGCGATCGCCGGCGTCGTCGTCGACGGCGGCCGCTTCGACTTCGGCGCGAACGCCGAACGGTTCCCCGGGCTGACCACCCCCGACCCGTCGTACCACGGACTCAACTACTGGGAGGCGCTCGGCAACGACAACGCCGCCTACGCGGTCAAGCTGCGGGTGCAGCTGCTGCGTGACCTCGGGCCGGCCATCTCGCCGCACAACGCCTTCCTGATCCTGCAGGGCATCGAGACGCTGAGCCTGCGCATGGAGCGCCACGTCCGCAACGCGCAGCGGATCGCCGAGTGGCTGGAGGGCCACGAGGCGGTCGACCGGGTCTGGTACGCCGGCCTGCCGTCGAGCCCGTGGCACGCCAACGCCCAGCGTTACACCCCGAACGGCGCCGGCGCGATCCTGTCGTTCGAGCTGCACGGCGGCGGCGACGCCGGCAAGCGCTTCGTCGACGGCGTGGAGCTGTTCAGCCACCTCGCGAACATCGGCGACGTCCGGAGCCTGATCATCCACCCGGCCTCGACGACCCACTCGCAGCTGACCCCCGAGGAGCAGCGCTCCACGGGCGTGACCCCGGGGCTGGTCCGCCTGTCGGTGGGCCTCGAGGGGGTCGACGACCTCATCGCCGACCTCGAGGCCGGCTTCCACGCCGCCGAGGACCGCACGACGTGACCCCACCGAGCCCTCGGCTCCCCGCGTCCCGGCCGTCGCCTCGCAGCGGCGGCCGGCGTCGCGCTGCGTGGACCCCGCGATGAGCGCCCGTCTGCGGGCGAGCGGCGCCTGGCGTGAGGGCGACCCGATGGGACGGCGGCATCTCGTCGAGGTGGGTCCGCTGACGCTCGAGCGCGGGGGGGAGCTCCCGAAGGTCCGGGTCGCGTACGAGACCTGGGGGCGGCTCGCGCCGGACGGCGGCAACGCCGTGCTGGTCCTGCATGCGCTGACCGGCGACAGCCACGTCATCGGCGCCGTCGAACCGGGCCACCCGACCCCGGGCTGGTGGGACCTCCTCGTCGGGCCGGGCCGGGCGGTCGACACCGACCGCTGGTTCGTGGTGGCGCCGAACGTGCTCGGCGGCTGTCAGGGCACGACCGGGCCGTCCTCGCCGGCACCGGACGGCCGGCCGTGGGCGTCCCGCTTCCCCGCCCTGACGATCCGTGACCAGGTCGAGGTCGAACGCCGGCTGGC
Organism: Nitriliruptoraceae bacterium; assembly: GCA_007133465.1. Classification (GTDB taxonomy): domain Bacteria; phylum Actinomycetota; class Nitriliruptoria; order Nitriliruptorales; family Nitriliruptoraceae; genus SLMP01. The sequence continues at coordinate 3,870 of SLMP01000140.1, forward strand.
CGACCACCTCGGCATCGAGGCGTGGGCCCTCGCGGTCGGCGGGTCGATGGGCGGGATGCGCGTCCTCGAGTGGGCGGTCGGCCACCCGGACCGGGTCCGGTCGATCGCGGCGTTGGCGGTCTCGGCGACGGCGACCGCCGACCAGATCGCGCTGCAGACCATCCAGCTGCACGCCGTCCGTTCCGACCGGCACTTCCTCGGCGGCGACTACCTGCTGGACTGGGCCGACGACCCGTACGCGCCGGGGCCGCACACGGGGCTCGCGCTGGCTCGACGGCTCGCGCACTGGAGCTACCGCAGCCGGGAGGAGTTCCACCTGCGCTTCGGCCGGGCGGCGCAGCAGGGCGAGGACCCGTTCTCCGGCGGGCGCTTCGCCGTCGAGTCCTACCTCGACCACCATGGCACGAAGCTCGTCCGCCGGTTCGACGCCGCCAGCTACGTCGTGCTGACCGACGCGATGAACACGCACGACGTCGGACGCGGCCGCGGCGGGATCCACGCGGCGCTCGATCGGTACCGCGGCTGCGGGCCGGTCCTGGTGGCCGGCGTCGACAGCGACCGGCTCTACCCGCTGGAGGAGCAGCATGCGCTGGCACACCTGCTCGGGGTCCCGGGCGAGCGCGCCAGCGTGATCCGCTCGCCCCACGGGCACGATGCGTTCCTGATCGAGCACCGCCAGGTCGGGCGGCTGCTCACCGACCTGCTCCGCCGGTTGCCGAGCCGGTAGGACCGGCCGTGGTGCGACGGCGGCCGGCGCGACGGCGCGCCGGCTGGTCAGCGCAGGAGCGCCGTGCGGACCTTGTCGAGCGCCGCGGGCGGGATCGACCGCAGGGGCGGACGGCACCACCGCTCGGTGAGCACGCCGTCGAGCTGCAGCGCCGCCTTCAACGCCGCCGGCATGGACCCGCCGACCGACGTCAGGCCAGCGGAGACGGCGGTCAGCCGCTCCTGTCGCCGAGCCGCCTCCGCGGCATCGCCGGCGGCGACCGCGGCGTGCAGGGCCGTGACGTGCCGCTGCCTGACGTTGGCGATCGCGGTGATCGAGCCGGCCGCGCCCGCTTCCAACGCGGCCTGCAGGCTCGGTGCGTGCCCGGTCAGGACCCCGAAGCCCTCGCCGCCGGCCGCCACGAACGCCGCGCGCCGCGCGCTGTCGTCGGACGAATCCTTCATGCCGACGATCGCCTCGTGACCGGCGAGCTCACGGACCGCTTCCGGCGTCAGCGACGAGCCCGTCAGCTGCGGGAAGTGGTAGACGAGCAGCGCCGCGTCGGCGGTGTCGGCGATCGCGAGGTGCGCGTCGGCGAGCTCCTCGGGCCGCAGCGCCTGGATCGCCGGCGCGAGGACCAGGACGAGGTCGGCGCCCGCGGCCGCCAGCCGATCGACATCCGCCCGCACGGCAGCGACGGTCGGGCCGGAGGCGCCGGCGATCACGGTCGCGCCGTCGGCGGCGGCGACGGCGGCTCGCGTGAGCGCGACGCGCTGCTCGGGCTCCAAGAGCGTCCCCTCGCCGGTGGTGCCGGCCACGAGCACGCCGGTGGCGCCGTCGTCGAGCGCCCGCCGGACCAGCGCGGCGAGCCCGTCGAGGTCGAGGTCGTGCGGGGACGTCAGGGGCGTGACCAGGGCCGGCAGCGAGCCGGTGGGCGCGGATGGCACGGGTTGCCTCGCAGAGGTCGGAGCGACGGAGCGAACCGCAGCCTCGCGGGTACGACCGCCGACGTCCACTCGCGGCACGTCGCCTCGGCGGGCGCGGCTGCTCGACGAGGCGCAGCGCGCGGAAGCGCCGGGCCGCAGCGGCGCGTCGGTCACGCCCTGCCCCGGAACCGACGAGAGGTGGGAACGAGCGAGGCTCCGATCCACGGGGGACAGACCGGAGCCTCGCTGGCCGACCGAGGTCGGCCGGGTGGTGAGCGTCAGCGTGCAGCGCCGGGGTACGCCCTCGTCGTGAACGTGCAGCAACCGCGCGATCGCGTCGTCCCGTCATGCTGCAGCGCGCGTTTCGAGGTCGTGCCACCGGGGCGGCCGGTCACCCCGCCGGGGCGGCCTCTCGCGCGTCCCGGTGGTCCGAGCGTTCGACCGGTCGGCCCGTCTCACCGTGGAGCAGGCAGGCGGCGAGGTGGCCCTGCGCCCTCGGATCCGATCCCACGTCCGGCAGCGCCCCGCCACCCTCACGGCCGGGCCCGACCGGCTGCAGCACCGGGTCGACGCGCCCGCACGCCTCGAACACCTCGGGACACCGGGTCCGGAAACGGCAACCCGACGGCGGGTCGAGCGGCGTCGGGACGTCACCGACCAGCGGGACGCGTTCCCGCTGGCGCTCCCGCACCGGGTCGGGCACCGGGATCGCGGAGAGCAGCGCCCGGGTGTAGGGATGCTGCGGCGAACGGTAGAGCGTCGCCCGGTCGGCGAGCTCGACGATCCGGCCGAGGTACATCACCGCGATGCGGTCGGAGACGTGTTGCACGGCCGCCAGGTCGTGCGCGATGAACAGGTAGGTCAGGCCGAGGTCGCGCTGCAGCTCGGCCAGGAGGTTCATGACCTGCGCCTGGATCGAGACGTCGAGCGCCGCGATCGGCTCGTCGCAGACGAGGAAGTCGGGCTCGCCGGCGAGTGCCCGGGCGATGCCGACCCGTTGGCGTTGCCCACCGGAGAACTCGTGGGGGTAGCGATCGGCGGCCGCGGCCGCCAGCCCCACCCGCTCGAGCAGCTCGGCGATCCTCGCCCGCCGGGCCTGCTTGCCCTGGTGCAGGTCGTGGATGTCGAGCGCCTCGCCGACGATCTCGCCGACCGGCAGCCGCGGGTCGAGCGACGCGTAGGGGTCCTGGAAGATCATGCCGGCGCGGCGCCGCCACGCCCGCAGGTCCCGGCGCGACAGGCCGCGCACGTCGGTGCCGTCGAAGTGCACGCGTCCGGCGGTCGGCTCCACGAGACGCAGGAGCGCGAGCCCCGTCGTCGACTTGCCGCAACCGGACTCCCCGACCAGGCCGAACGTCTCGCCGCGGGCCAGCGTGAAGCTCACGCCGTCGACCGCCCGCACCACCCGCCGGTCGCGTCGGCCACCGGCCGGGAAGTGGACCTCGAGATCCTCGACCTCGACCAGCGGCTCGCCGACGCGCTCGCCCGGCGCGCCGCTCCCACCCGCAGGGGACGAGCTCATGAGACCACCCCCTGGTCGCGGACGTCGGGCGGCTCGACGGCGACGCGTTCGCTCGCCGCCGCGTGCCGCGCCTCCTCCTCCGGCACCATGTAGAAGCTGCGCACCCGGTGGCCGGGTGCCACCTCGCGCAGCGGCGGGCGCTCGTGTTCGCACCGCGGATCGTCACGGAACGTGCAGCGCGGGTGGAACGAGCAACCCGGCGGCAGGTCGGTCGCCGACGGCGGGAGGCCGGGGATCGCGGTCAGCTCGTCGCGGTCGAAGTCCCCGAGCACCGGCAGCGACGCGAGCAGCCCCACCGTGTAGGGGTGCCGTGGTCGTGCGAACAGTTCCTCGACGCTCGCCTGCTCCACGACCTCGCCGGCGTACATGACGAGCACCCGGTCGGCGATCCCGGCGACGACCCCGAGGTCGTGGGTGATCCAGATCACCGCCATCCCGAGGTCGGCCTGCAGCTGACCGACGAGGTCGACGAGCTGTGCCTGGGTGGTGACGTCGAGCGCGGTGGTCGCCTCGTCGGCGACCAGGACGTCCGGTCCGCACGACAGCCCGATGGCGATCACCACGCGCTGGCGCATCCCGCCGGAGAACTGGTGCGGGTAGTCGTCGAGGCGGTGCTCCGCTCCGGGGATGCCGACCTGCCGGAGCAGGTCGACCGCCCGGTCGCGGGCATCGGCCTCCGACAGCCGGAGGTGGTGGCGCATGCCCTCCGTGAGCTGGCGGCCGATCGTGTGCACGGGGTTCAGCGAGGTCATCGGGTCCTGGAACACGAACCCGATGCGCCGGCCGCGGTAGGGCAACAGCTCCTGCTCGGAGAGCCCGATGAGATCGACCTCCCCGAGGTGGGCGGTGCCGGTCACCCGCCCGGGGGGTATCGGGATCAGCTTCGTCAGCGCGAGCGTCGACACCGACTTGCCCGACCCCGACTCGCCGACGATCGCGAGGGTCTCGCCGCGGGCGAGGTCGTAGTCGAGCCCGCGGACCACGCGGGCGGTCCCCCGCTTGGTCCCGAAGCTGACCTCGAGGTCGCGGACGGACAGGACGAGGTCGGCGCCCCCGTCCGGACCTGCTCCGCTCGCGGCTGCGGCCGCGCCGTGGGCGCCGCCGGCGGGGGGGTGCTGACCGCTCATGCCTCGGCTCCCCGCGCCTGGATCACCGACCGCTGCCTCGGATCGAGGGCGTCACGGAGCCCGTCGCCCACCAGGTTCAGTGCCATCACGGTGAGGAAGATCGCGAGCCCCGGGAAGATGCTCATCCACCACGCACCGGTCGGGATGAACCCCTGTGCGTCCAGCAGCATCAGCCCCCACGCCGGCCGGGGTGGCTGCACCCCGATACCGAGGTACGACAGAGCGGCCTCGGTGAGGATCGCGAAGGCGAGCGACAACGACGTCTGGACGATGATCGGTGCGGCCACGTTCGGCAGGACGTGGCGGCCGAGGATGCGCAGGTCGCTCGCGCCGAGGGACCGGGCCGCGCGGACGTAGACCTCCTCGCGCACCGACAACACCGACCCACGCACGACCCGCGCGAAGATCGGCGTGAACACGATGCCGATCGCGATCATCGTGTTGACGAGGCTCGGGGAGAGCACCGCCACGATCGCGATCGCGAGCAGCACGACCGGGAACGAGAACAGGATGTCCATCGCACGCATCAGCACGGCGTCGATCCAGCCGCCGCGGTAGCCGGCGACCAGCCCGATCGTGGTCCCGAGCACGAGCGAGATGCCGACCGCGACCGCCCCGACCTGCAGCGACACGCGGGCACCGTGGATCACCCGGCTGAGCACGTCGCGGCCGAGCTCGTCGGTGCCGAACCAGTACGAGGCCGACGGCGGCTGCAGCCGGCGGGTGAGGTCGCTGTCGGTGTAGCCGTACGGTGCGATCACGTCGGCGAACACCGCGGCGAGCACGAGCAGCACCAGCACGACCAGCCCGGCGGCCGCCAGCTTGTTCGACAGCAGCGCGGACCAGGTCTCCGCCCCGCGCGAGCGTGAGCGCGTGGACGGCTGCTGGAGGGTGGTGTCGCTCACGATGCGCGGATCCTCGGGTCGAGGCGGGCGTAGAGCAGGTCGACGAGGACGTTGACGACGAGGAACGCGAGGGCCATGAACAGCACGGCGCCCTGCAGGACCGGGTAGTCGCGCCGCTGGACCGAGTCGAGCGCGAGCCGCCCGAGCCCCGGCCACGCGAACACCACCTCGACGACCACGATGCCGCCGAGCAGGGTCGCGAGCTGCAGCCCGGTGACCGTCACGATCGGGATCCAGGCGTTACGCAGGACGTGGTGACGGAGGACGTAGCGTTCGGGCAGGCCCTTGGCGCGGGCGAGCCGGACGTGCTCGGCCCCCATGGCCTCCAGCACGCTCGAGCGCACGAAGCGGGTGAGGATCGCGCCGGTGACGACCCCGGCCGTGACCGCGGGGAGCACCAGTCGCCGCAGCGACTCGACCGGGTCGACCAGCGGGGAGACGTAGCCGGACGGCGGGAACCAGCCGAGGCCGCGGGCGAAGATCAGGATCAGCAGCAGTCCGAACCAGAAGTCCGGGACGGACACGCCGATCTGTGCGAAGCCCGACGCCGCGTAGTCGATCGGCTTGCCCTGCCGGACCGCGGAGAGGATGCCGGCCGGCAGCGCGATCACGAGCCCGACGAGGAGTGCCGCCGCCGCGAGCAGCATCGTCGCCGGCAGCCGTTCGAGGAGCGCCGCGGTCACCGGCTGGCCGGTGCGGAAGCTCACGCCGAGGTCGCCCATCGCGGCCCGGGCGAGCCAGTCGACGTACTGGACGACGATCGGTTGGTCGAGGCCGGCTCGGGCCACCAACGCCTCGTAGAGGTCCTGGTCGAAACGGGTGCCGAGCGCGGTGCGGACCGGGTCGCCGGGGACGAGGTGGATCAGGGCGAAGACCACGATCGACACGCCGAGCAGCGCCACGAGCGCCTGGGCGGACCGTCGCAGCGCGAACCTCGCCACACGGGCTCCTGCTCGCTCGAGGGACGGGAGGGAGGCGGTGCTCCCTCCCGTCACCGTGCCGTCGGGGTCGGGTGCGGGAGGCGGCCGGCCGTCGGAGGCGACCGACCGCGGCCTGGCGTGGCGTCAGTCGAGCCGGGTGGTGGCGAAGCGCGTCGCCTGGTCCGGGCGGGTGTCGTAGCCGGACACGTTCGGCGACCAGGCCTCGACGATGTCGGGGTTGTAGAAGTAGATGTAGCTCGCGAGGTCGACGATCCGGGTCGCGGCCTGGTCGTAGAGCTCCTTGCGGGCGTCCTGGTCCACCTCGACCCGGGCGTCGTCGAGCAGCTGGTCGACCTCCGCGTCCTCGAAGCCATGGAAGTTGAACCCGCCGGTCGAATGGTGCTGGGCGTAGTAGAAGTCGTCCGGGTCGATGTTGCCGAGCCACCCGAGCGCGAAGGCGTCGAACTCGCCCTCGCCCTGGTCGGCGAGCCAGGTGGAGAAGTCCTCGGTGCGGATCGACACGTCGATGCCGACCTCCTCGAGCTGGCTCGAGATCACCTGCGCGGCGGTCACGGTCTCCGGGAACTCGTTGGTGACCATCAGGTCCATGCTCAGACCGCTGACGTCCGCGTCGTCGAGCAACTGCTGGGCCTGCTCGACGTCACGTCCGTAGGGGGCGTGATCGAAGTACCAGAAGCTGGTCTCCGGGATCGCGGTCTCGTTCGGGGTGGCGGCGTCGAACTTGGCGGCCTCCGCGATCGTCGCCGGGTCGAGTGCGAAGGCGATCGCGCGCCGGACCTCCGGGTCGTCGTAGGGCTCGCGCTCGTTGTTGAGCGCCAGGTACCAGTAGTCGTTGCCCGCCACGCGGCCGAGCACGAGGTCGTCGCTGCCCTCGAGCTGGTCGATCTGTTGCGGCGGCACCGAGTCGGTCCAGTCGACCTCGCCGGTCTCCAGGTTGGTGATCTTCACCGACTCGTCGGGGATGACGCGGAACTCGACGCCGTCGAGGAACGGGCCCTCACCCCAGAAGTCCTCGTTGGCCTCCAGGACCACGTTGTTGCCGGGCGAGAACGACACGAAGCGGAACGGGCCCGTACCGACGGGCTCGTCGCCGAGCGTCCCGGCCGCGATGGCCTCGGCGGGGGCGATCGCCATGCCCTTGAACGGCCCGATCTGCTCGAGCAGGTTCGGCGCGGGGCGGTTGAGCCGCAGGGTGACCGTGCGCTCGTCGGTGGCGTCGAAGGCCTCCACCGCGTCCAGGCGGAAGGCGTTGGCCCCTTCCTCCGCGATGCGCTCGAAGGAGGCGACGACGTCCTCCGAGGTGAGCTCGGACCCGTCGTGGAAGGTGACGCCCTCGCGCAGCGTGAAGGTCCAGGTCAGCAGGTCGTCGGAGGTCTGCCAGTCCTCGGCCAGCGCCGGCTCCATCGTCAGGTCGTCACCCGGCTGGACGAGGGTGTCGTAGACGTTCTCCAGCACCGTGAACGCGAACGACGACGAGGTGGTGTGTGGGTCGAGCTGGTCCGGGTCGCCGCCGATCGCGGCGATCAGGGTCCCGCCCGTGGCCTCCGAGGCGGGCTCGTCGTCGGCGTCCGGGTCGTCGGCGTCCGGGTCGTCCGCGGGGTCGCCGTCCGCCGCGTCGGTCTCGTCGGCCGGCGGGTCGTCGACATCCACCCCCTCACCTCCTCCACAGGCCACCAGCAGCAACGTCGCGGCGGCGAGCAGGGCGAGAGTTCGGGACCGGAGGGATGGACGGCGAGGCAGACGCACGAGCGCTCCTTCACAGGCGGAGCCATCCACCCTACGAACGCCGGTCGGCGGCGGACAGTGACCGGACGGCCAGCCCCCGCGAGGCTCTTCCCTCCCCCGGGCTGTGGACGAACGTGTGGGGATGTGGATGACCACCGGCATGGAACTCCACAGGGGTGGTTGCACGCCTGTGGTTCGTGCGACGCCCCGTCCGCGGGGTGGCACCGATCGCGTGGGGGCGTCGAACCCAGCCCAACGGGCCGCCGGAGCCGAACCGACCGTGTCGCGGCCCGTGCCCCGGCCCGTGCGGCGGTTCTCGCCGAACGTGCGGGCTCCGCCCCGGTCCCGGCTACGGTCGTCGTGACGACACGCAGGAGGTCGGCGAGGTGGCGGGCGAACAGCGAGTGACGCACCCCGCCACCGGACCTGGTGAGGTCCTCGGCCCGCCGGCCGCACCGGGCGGTCTCGACGCCCGCGGGGAGGTGCCCCTCGTCGTGCTGCTCCACGAGCTCGGCCACCACCTCCACGCCGTCGGCATCCGCTTCGCGGCCCGCGAAGCGCTGCACCCGACCGACGTGCAGGCACTGTCGGTCCTCGCGCTGGCCGGTGGGCAGCTCACGGCTGGCGAGCTCGCCCGGTCGCTGGAGCTCTCGACGGGTGCGACGACCCGGCTCGTCGACCGGCTCGAGCAGGTCGGGCACGTCACGCGGTTCGCGGACGAGGCGGACCGCCGGCGACGGCACGTCGCGATCAGCCCGACCGCGATGGCCACCGCGGGCAGCTTCTTCGGGCAGCTGGCAACGGTGATGGAGACGGTCGTCGCGCACTACGACGAGCGGGAGCAGGCCACGATCCGGCGCTTCCTCACCGAGGTGATCGCCGTGGTCAGCGACCACGCCTCGATGGACCCCTGAGCTGGCTCAGGCCGGCACGCCGCCCGCGGGTGCGCCACCGCGGCAGAGGGACGAACGGGTAGGCCGCGAGCGTGCGCGCCATGCCCTCCTCGAGGGGCACCCGCGGCTCCCAGCCGAGCTCCTCGCGCGCCCGGTCCGATGCGTACCCACCGGCGTGCGTGACGTACTCCATCGAGGAAGCACTGAACGGGGGCGTGCGTCCGAGCCAGCGCCCACCGACCTCCGCGCCCACCCCCAGCGCTCGCACCACGGCCCGCGGCATGGACGGCAGGGTCACCCCGAGGTGGCGCGCGTGGTAGCCGAAGAACGCACGGACGGGCACCGGAGGTGCCGCGAGGTTGTAGACGCGCCCGGCCGCGTGCGGCGCCGCCGCGGCCCGGACGATGCCGTCCACCACGTCGTCGACGTAGGTCGGGGACAGCCACCAGCGCCCCCCGTCGACGAGCGGCAGCAGCCCTCGCGCAGCGAGCGCGAGCGGCCGTTCGATCCACGGCTGCGACCGGACCCCGTAGATGTCGCCGGGACGCACGATCGTGGCAGCCAGCCCGTGCTCGGCCGCGACGTGCAGCACCGCGTGTTCCGCCGCGATCTTGGTGTCGGTGTAGAGACCACCGCTCGGGACCAGCGGGGCGTCCTCCGCGGTCATCGACCCCGGCGCGCAGCGGGCGCCGTAGACCGTGATCGACGAGATGTGCACGAACCGTCCGACGCCCCGGCGGGCGGCCGCGAGGGCGGCGCGCCGTGAGCCCTCGACGTTGACGGCGACGAAGCGGGCCGGGTCGCCCGCCTCCGCGACGATCGCCGCGGTGTGGACGACGACGTCCGCGCCGGCGAACGCCTCCCAGCCCGGACCGTCGGCGGTGACGTCGCACGGCACCCACGTGACCTCGTCGAGGTCGGGCGCCACGATGTCGAGCGCCACCACCTCGGCGCCCGTGTCGCGATAGTGGGCCGCGACGTGCGAGCCGAGGAAGCCGGCCGCACCCGTGACCGCGACGCGCAGGCGGGGTTCGCTCACCGCGGTGCCACCGCCCGCGTCATGCTGCGCTCACCGCGAGATCACGCGGCGCTCACAGCGAGCGCGGCTCCTCCCACAGCGCCTCGTCGAGCTCCTGGTCCCGCTTGCGCTTCAGGACGAACGCCGCGGCCGCGGCCCCGAGCCCGAGCAGCACGACGAACAGCCCCGTCTTGCCGCCCTTGTCGTCGTCCGCGGTGAGGTCCTCGACCTTGTCGACCACCTGGTCGGAGAGCTGCTTGCCCTTCTTCTCGGCCTTCTTGCGCAGCGCCTCGGCCTCGGCCTCGAGCTTGTCGATCTTCTTCGCGATCTTGGACGTTCCCACGCTGGTCCCTTCCGTTGACCGTCGGGCCTGGGCCGACGGGGTTGGTTCGATGCTAGCGCCGGCCGCGCGCCGGCACCCGGCCGTCCGAACCCCGGCCTGGCGAACGCCCACGCCGGCCGTCGGTTCGCGGGCATCCCTGCGGCGAGCATCGTCGGATGACGCGACCTTGCGCGCCGAGCCGAGCCGACACCTAGCCTGTGGCCGGGCCTGTGCGCCGGAAACGGACGGACGATGAGCACGCGGACCTTCGACGGCGGCGGCAGCAGCCTCGCCACCACGATCGCGGCGCTCGAGGCGGCGAACATCCGGCTGGGGCCCGAGGACCACGTCGTCCGCACGTCGCTCGACACCTTCGACGGGCGGCTCGCCGCCGCTGGCCTGCGGCTCGAACGCCGGTGCGGAGCCGCGGACGTGCTCGAGCTGCGCGGTCCCGACGGCGTCCCGGCACGGCTGACGCTGCCCGCAGCGACCCTGCCGACCACCGGCGGAAGCGACGCCTCCCCGGTCCGCACCGGCGTGCTGGACCCGCGTGACCTCCCGCCCGGCCCGTTCCGTTCACGGCTGACCACCGTGACCCGCGAACGGGTCCTGGTCTCGTACCTCACGCTCGTCACGCGCCGGCGGGAGGGCGACCGACCCGGTCGCGAGGGCGCGCCGACCGTCGCGGTGGGCGTGGACCGCTGGGCGTCCCTCGCGGTCGGCAGGTACGCGACGCGCCGGGCGCCCGACCCGCACGCCCGCGACGCCCTGCAGGCGTGGACCGCCGAGGGGTGGGCGATCGCGGCGTGGACCCTGGAGGGGTGGACGCTCGAGGTCATCGAACTGCCCGGCCATCCGAAGCCCGCCGCCGAACTCGTGCGGCGAACGACCCGTCGTGGGCTGTCGTCCCACGAGGGCGACGCGCTCGACCTCGCCCTGCGCCGCGCCGGCGTCGACGCGGGCGGCTGGAAGGGACCGGCCCGGACCGCGTTGGACCGGCACGCCCCCGCGCTCCCCGGGTACCGCACGGTGCTGCGCGACCTGCTCGCCTCCCTCGAGGCCAACTGGCAGGGGACGATCGAGCACCTCGACAGCGAGTTCCTCCACCAGACGCGCATCGCCGTGCGCCGGACACGGTCCGTGCTCGCCGAGGGCCGCGGGGTGCTCCCGGTCGACGTCAGACGGGACCAGCGTGAGGCGTTCGCGTGGCTCGGCGCGCTCACGGGTCCGGCGCGTGACCTGGACGTCTACGTGGAGGGCTGGTCGCAGCTGACCTCGCCACTGCCGGCGGCGGCGGCGCGGGCGCTCGACCCGGTCCGTGACCACCTGGTCGCGCAGCGCGCCGCCGAGCACACCACCGTGAGCGCAGCGATGCGCTCCGAGCGCGCCGCGGCGGTGCTCACGGCGTGGCGGGCGTGGCTCGCGCTGTCGGACGACGCCGTGTCGGGCGGCCGCCGCGCGGACCACCCCCTCGGCGAGGTCGCCGCGACGCGCTTGCGCGAGGCCCAGGAGCAGGTGATCACCGACGGCCGCGCGATCGGGTCCGACTCGCCACCCGAGGCGCTCCACGAGCTCCGCAAGGACGCGAAGCGCCTGCGCTATCTGCTCGAGTCCTTCGGGCCGCTCGGCGGGCGCAAGCGCCTGCGGGACATCCTCGGCCACCTGAAGCTGCTGCAGGACAACCTCGGCGAGTTCCAGGACACCCAGGTGCAGGCCGACCGGCTCCGCTCCTCCGCGGCCGAGACCGCCGGGGCGGGGCGGCTGGCGCCGGACGCGGACGCAGCGGTCGAACGCCTCGCCGGCATCCTCGAGGCGCGCGGGGCCGCGGCCCGCGACGACTTCGCCCGGTGCTTCGCGGACTACAGCGCGCGACGGACCCGCCGCACCGTGGCGGCGCTGATCGATGGGATGTCGCGGTGAAGGTGCTCGCAGTCGTCAGCATCAAGGGCGGGGTGGGCAAGACCGCGTCGGCGGTGAACCTCGCGTACGAGGCCAGCCGGACCGGCGCCCGGGTGCTCGTCTGGGACCTGGACGCGCAGGGATCCGCCACCTACCTGCTACGGGTCCGCCAGCGGCTGGCGGGTGGCGGCGCCCACGGCCTCGTCGCCGCCGGTGGCGAGCTCGGCCGCCACGTCCGCGCCACCACGCACCCCGGGCTGCACGTGCTGCCCGGCGACCTGTCGTTGCGGTTCCTGGACCGCGAGCTCGACGCGGCCGGCAAGCCACGCCGACGGGTCGGCGCACTGCTGCGACCCCTGCGCGCGAGCTACGACCTCGCCGTCATCGACTGCCCGCCGGGCGCCTCGCTGGCCATCGAGAGCGTGCTGCGCGCCGCCGACGCCCTGCTCGTCCCGGTGGTCCCGACGACGCTCGCGATGCGCACGCTCGAGCAGTTCGAGCACATCGTGGCGACCCGCCGCCGGCCGCCCACGCTGCTCGCCCACGTCTCCATGCTCGATCGCCGCAAGACCCTGCAGCGACGTACGGTCGAGGAGCTCGCTGCCCGGCCCGGGACCCTCGCCACGGTCGTACCGAACGCGAGCGTCGTGGAGCGGATGGGCCCGGAGCGCGCCCCGGTCGCCGTGTTCGCCCCGCGGTCCGTGGCTGCGGCGGCCTACGAACGGCTGTGGCAGGAGCTCGCCGTGCAGCTGTGGCCGTGACCCCGGGCCGAGGCAACGCGCCGGGTCGGCCTGGACGAGGACGTGGTGGGGCTGGCGGCGGACGTCCGCTACGACCTCGCCGGCGCCCCGGTCGTCCCCGGCCTCCACGACGCCCACCAGCACCTGAGCGCCCGCGGGGAGGAGCTCCGACGCTGCGACCTCTCGAAGGCGGCGGTGGCCGACCTCGACGAGCTCGCCGCCGCGCTGACCCGGTACGCGGCGGACCTGCCGGCCGATGCGTGGGTGCTCGGCGTCGGCTTCGACGACGCGAAGCTCGGCGGGCTGCCGACCAGGTCCGGCGCATCGCCCAGCTCGGCGTGGTCCCCGTGCCGCAGGCTCGCTTCCTCAGCGAGCTCGGTCACGCCTACCTCGCCGGTGTGGGACCGGATCGGCGCGCGCTGCTCTATCGGCAGCGCGCCTACCTCGACGCGGGCATCGAGGTGCCCGGGAGCTCGGACTGTCCGGTGGTCGCCGGGGCGCCGCTGCTCGGGATCCCGGCGCTGGTGACCCGCGAGCTGCCCGACGGGACGGTGCTGAACCCGGACGAGCGGCTGACCCCGCTGGAGGCGTTGCGGGCGTTCACGGTCGGCTCGGCCTACGCCGACCACCAGGAGCAGCGCAAGGGACGCCTGCGGCGCGGGATGCTCGCCGACCTGGTGGTGCTCGGTGACGGATCGGCGGCCGTCCCACCCGAGGCATCGGCGACGGCGAGGTGGTGGCGACCGTCGTCGGTAGCGAGGTCCTCCACGGGATGGGCCGGCTCGCGGGGCGGTGAGGGCATCGCCGGCGGGGGTCACCGGACGGCACCCCCGACGACCAGCCGCAGCACGAGCTCCAGCCCGTGCGCCGGTCCGGTCGTGCGCGGGAGCAGCAACGTCCGGATCCCGAGTTGCGCCGCCCCGCCGTCGTCGCGCCAGCTGTCACCGACCATCAGCGCCCGCTCCGGTGCCACGCCCAGCCGGTCGAGGGCGGTCGTGAAGATGACGGTGTCGGGCTTGACGACCCCGGCCTCGAAGGAGAGCACGACCTCATCGAGCAGGTCGCCGAGCCCGGCACGGTCCAGCACGACGCGCACGTCGATGCCGACGTTGGAGACCAGCGCGGTGCGCACGCCCCGGTCGGCCAGTGCACGCAGGAGCGGGATGGTGTCGTCGTAGGGGATCCAGGTCTCGAGCATCGTGGCGTACATCGCGTCGGCCAGCTCGAGGTCGACGTGCGGCGCTCGCTCGACCAAGGCGTCGTAGACCGACCGGTGGCTGGCCGGATCGAGGTCCCGCCGGTTGTCCGGGTCGACGTCGCGAGCCTGTTCCCAGATCCGGTCGGCCCAGGCCGTCAGCTCGGACACCTTCGCGGCACCGAGGACCTCGACCGGGTCACCGTCGCGGCCGGCGTGTTCCCAGGCCAGCGCGAGCCACGTCGCGGCGTCGCCCTGGTCCACCAGGGTCGCGTGGAAGTCGAAGAGCACGGCCTCGATCGGCTCGACGACGGAGGGGCGGTCGGGGGCGGTCACGGTCGTTCGCCTCCTGCTCGGTCGCCGCTGATGTCCGCGAGGACCCCGTCCAGGTGCTCCGCCCCGATCGCGTCGAGGCTCTCTCGCAGCACCTGCCACGTGACCGCTTCCTCAGCGTCCGCGCCGCTGATGCGCGCGTCCACCGCCGCGAGCAACGCGTTCGTCGGGTCGGCCGGCGACGGCGTCCCCGGTCCGGTCGGCGTCGGTACCCGATCATTCCGGGCGCCGTGCACGAGGGCGTGGTGGTGGGCGTCGGTCCCCGTCGGCGAGCCCGTCGGCCGCCGGATCGCGACGGCGGCCGCCAACGCGGTCGTCAGCGGCACCGCCGCGATCAACCCGAGCGACCCGACGACGGTCTTGACGATCTCCTCGGCGAGCACCTCGGAGTTGAGGATCTGCGCGACCGGCAGCCCGCCCGTCGAGAACAGTACGAGCAGCGCCAGCGAGGCGCCGGCGTAGGCGAGGAACAGGGTGTTGACGACCGAGGCGATGTGGTCGCGCCCGACCTTCATCGCTCGCGCGAACAGTGCCGGCCACCGGAGCCGGGGATCGGTGTCGTGCAGCGCGAACACCGTCGATGCCTGGCTGATCGTGACATCGTCGAGCACCCCGAGCGTCGCGATGATCAACCCCGCCAGCACCAGGCCCTGCAGGTCGAGCCCGGCGACCGCGAAGCGGGCGAGGACCGCCTCCTCGGACCCGAACCCGGTGATGTGGCCACGGTCGATCACGAGCAGCGCCACGCCGATGGTCGCCGCGAGCGCGCCGGCGGTGCCGACCACGGCCGACGTGGTCATCGCGTTGAACCCGTGGCTGAGGTAGAGGGTGACGATCATGATGGCCATCGCCCCCACCATGGCGACGAGCGGCGGATCGCTGCCCGCCAGGATCGCCGGCACGACGAACCGCACGACGAGGACGAGCGAGAGCCCGAGTCCGACGAGCGAGCGCAGCCCCTGCCACCGACCGATCGCCAGGACCGCCATGACGAACAGGGCGACCACCCAGCCGAGCGTCGACAGGCGCCGGAAATCGCGCAGGTAGTACTGCGGCTCGTCGCCGACGAGCACCCCTTCGACGTCGACCCGGTCACCCATCCGAGGTTCCGGGAACACCTCGAGCGAGATCGGCGCGAGCGTGTGGACCTCACCTCTGCCTGGGCCGTCCTGCAGCTCCACCATGATCGTCGCGATCGTGGTGGGTTCGCCGGTGAGCGGGTCCGGATCCCCGGCGGCGAGCTCGACCCAGACGATCTCCGCCGCGTGGACCCGGTCCTCGTCCAACGGCGGCACGCTCGGGAGCGCCGCCGAGGGCGGCCACAGGAGCACGAGGCCGGTCAGGGTCGCGACCAGCACGACCCCGACGAGGACGAGCAGCCAGCGGTGCAGGTGTGCCGTCCGGTCCGCCACGCACGCCTCCTCGGGTCGACGGTCGAGCGGTGGGCCGTTCCGGTCGCGCACCCTACCGACGAGGCATCCCGCCACCGGCCACCAGCTCGCGCCCAGCCGCTGCCCGTCTGGACGTCTGCGTCTCGGCCACCCGGACGCACCGACCCTCGGCGCCGGAGATCACGACGGTCCGTCGGTCCGCCCCCCATCGAGGTCGTCGTCGCTGGCGAGCGCCACGACGACGTCCCGCACGAACGTCGGGGTGTCCAGCCGATCGCCGTACCGCTCGCGCAGCTGGGTCATGCGGTACCGCACGGTCTGTGGGTGGACGACGAGGTACTCGGCCACGGCACCGCGCCGGCCCTGGTGCAGGTACCAGGCACGCAGCGTCGCGGCCAGCCGCTCGGCGGTGGCGGGGCGCAGGTCGGCCAACGGTGCCAGGATCTGCACGCGCAGGTCGGCGAGCGCCTCCGGGTCGGCGCCGACCACCAGCGCGGTCAGCCGCTGTTCGGTGTCGACCAGGACCCCGCTCTCCAGGGGAGCGAGCGCCGCGGTGCGCACGGCTCGGTCGAACGACGATGACGCGTCGGTCCAGGGCCGGGTCGGCCCGACGATGGCGGCCCGGCCCCGGAGGGCTCGCAACAGGTCGGCACGCCGGGGGGCGGCGTCGGGGACCAGCAGCGCCCCGGTCTCCGCGGGGAGGGGGCCGTCCGCGAGGTCGTCGCTGAGCACGAGGACCCGGGCGTCGAACAACGCGGTGGCGTCGTGCACCCGCGCGGCCGGGAGCAGCACCGCGGTCAACGTGGTGGGAGGGACCCACCGGGCACGTTCGGCACGGGCGGCGAGACGGTCGGCGGGTTCGCCGGCGAGCAGCGCCAGCCCGAGTTCGGCGAGGTGGCGCGCCCGGACCCGTCCGGTGGCCGCGAGTTCCGCGGCGTGACCGGCGACGCTGGCGGCCGAGAGCTCGTCGATGTAGGCGAACACGAGGGCGGCAAAGGTGGCCACGTCGGCCGCAGGCAGCCCGTGCCGGACCGCCGTGTCGGCCTGCTCGTGCCACGCGACCCGGGCACCGACCCGGTACGCCGCCAGCAGGGCGTCCACGCTGCGGTCGCTCCGCGCCTCCACCCGGCCGAGCTCGTACGCACCACGAACGGCCGCATCGAGCGCCGCGGCCGGGTCGCGGTCACCGGTTCCGGCGGCCAGGCGGAGGAACGCCGCGAGTGCCATCTGCACCCCCGAGGCGATCCCGGTCGCCATCTCCCGGCTCAGGGTGTCCCCGTACTGGGGCACCTCCGCGGTCACCGCAGCGATCGTCCGATCGGCGACGTCCGGCACCTGCGTGTGCAGGGCCGCGATCACCTCGGGACCGAGCCCGAGGGCGCGGGCGCTCTCCGCGATCTCCGCGGCGGAACCGTGGGGCATGATCCTGTTCCCGGAGAACAGCTGATCGACGATCTCTCACCCCGATGGGGCAAGCACCTGTTCCCTCCACGGTCCATCCTAAAGGTGCGCCGGACCGTGCGCGCGCAGCGATGCCGCCGCCGCGTCCGCCCCGCCCCCCACCTCAGGAAGGCTTCGCCGTGCCGTCTCCCGTCACCGACGCTGCACCACCGCCCTCGTTGCACCCCCTGCGAACCGTCACCGGCCCCCCGCTGCGGACGCTTCCGGCACCGCACCTGCTCGCCGCGCTCTGGCGCTGGGCCGACCGCGAGCCGGACCGTCCGCTGCTGTCCGCACGCGACGGCGAGCACTTCCGCGCGCTGACCGCGGGCCAGGTCCGGAGCACCGTCCGGGCGCTCGCCGCCGGGCTGATCGGCCTCGGCGTCGCCCCGGGCGACCGGATCCTGCTGCTCTCGCGCACGCGCCGCGAGTGGGTGCTGCTCGATCACGCGATCCTGGCGGCCGGAGCGGTCACGGTGCCCGTCTACGACACCGCGTCGGCGTCACAGATCGCGACGATCCTGGCCAACAGCGGCGCCCGCGTGGCCCTCGTCGAGACGGCCGAGCAGCGCGAGGTGGTGGTCCGCGCGGCGGGGAGCGCAGCAGCCCTCGACCACACCCTGGTGATCGAGGAGGGGGCGCTGGACCGCCTCCAGGCCGGTGGGGTCGCCCACGTCGACGAGGTCGATGCGCGCCTCGCCGAACTCCGAGGGGAGGACCTGGCCGCGGTGCTGTACTCGTCGGGCACCACCGGCGAGCCGAAGGGCTGCGAGCTGACCCACGGCAACCTCACCGCCAACGTGCGCCAGACCGTCGAGCAGGTGCCGGAGCTGTTCACGCCTGGTGCTCGGACGCTCGCGTTCCTCCCGCTGGCGCACGCGCTCGGCCGGATGCAGGTGCATGCCGCGATCGACCAGGGGGTGGAGGTCGCCATCGCGACGGACCTCGACCGGCTCACCGAGGAGCTGCCGCTGGTGCAGCCGACCTTCCTGGTCGTCGTGCCGAGGCTGCTCGAGAAGGTCTTGGCCGGGGCGCGCAGCAAGGCACAGGACGCGGGGCGCGTCAAGATCTTCGACCGCGCCATGGACATCGCGCAGCGGGTCTCGGACGGGCGCCGCAACGGCACGCGGGTCTCGCTCGGCACGAGGTTGCAGCACCGGCTGTTCGATCGGCTGGTCTACCGCCGGCTCCGCGACGCGCTCGGCGGGCAGGTCGGCGCCGTGATCTGTGGCGGAGCGGCGTTGGCCCCGGAGATCGGGCGACGCTTCGACGGCATCGGCATCCCGGTCCTGGAGGGGTTCGGCGCCACCGAGACCGCACCCATCGTCGCGGGCGGGCCGTTCGACCCCCTGCACCACGGCACGGTCGGACGCCCCTACCCGGCGACCACCATCCAACTCGCCCAGGACGGGGAGATCCTGGTCCGAGGCCCCCAGGTCTTCCGCGGCTACCGCGGTGACCCGGACGCCACCGCGGCAGCACTCCGTGACGGCTGGTACCACACCGGCGACCTCGGCGCGGTGACCGGGGACGGTCACCTGCGGATCGTCGGCCGCAAGAAGGACATCCTCATCACGGCCGGCGGCAAGAACGTCGTCCCGGGCCCGCTCGAGGACCGCATCCGCGCGCACCCGCTCGTGGAGGAATGCGTCGTGGTCGGCGAGCAGCGGCCGTACGTGACCGCCATCATCTGGCTGGACCTGGCGGCAGCAGCGCGGCTGCTCGCCGACGACGGTATGGCGACGACGGGCCCGGCGGCTGACGGCGAGGCGGGGAGCGGTCGCCTGACCCCCGAGGCCGAACGGCTGCTGCGCTCGCACCTCGACGACGCCGTCGCGGACGCCAACCGGACGGTCTCGCGCGCCGAGTCGATCGGTCGCTACACGATCGCCGACGAAGTGCTCAGCCTGGCCGCCGGGTCGCTGACGCCGACCACCAAGGTCCGTCGCGCCGTCGTGCTGGAGCACTTCGCTGCCGACATCGAACGGCTCTACGCCGCCCGCTGACGGATGACGACCAGACCCCCCGAGGAGGCTCGACCATGACGACACGATCCGCGACCGCCCCGTCGCACCTCGCTCCCGAGGTGGTGGCTCCCGGCGGGTGGCAGCGTCACCCGACACTCCGCGACGGGACCGCGATCCTGCTGCGCCAGATCCGGCCGGAGGACCGTGACCGGCTCGCGGCGGGACTGCGCGAGCTCTCATCCGCCTCCCGTTACCTGCGCTTCCACGAGGACCTGGCCGAGTTCACCCCGGAGCAGCTGACCTACCTCACCGAGGTCGACCACGTCGATCACGAGGCGATCGTCGCGATCGACCTCGACCGGCCGGGCCAGCCGGGGATCGGGGTCGCCCGCTTCATCCGTGACCCCTACGAGCGGCAGGTCGCGGAGGCGGCGGTCACCGTCGCCGACCGGTACCAGGGGCAGGGGGCCGCGACCCTGCTCCTCGGCGCGCTCGCCGCCCGAGCACGCGAGGAGGGCATCACGGTGTTCCGCCATTTCGTGCTCACCCGCAACGCCGCGATGCTGGAGGTCTTCGACCACCTCGGCGCGTCCCGCGAGCTGGAGGCCGACGGCCTGTGGCGGGTCGACCTGGCGCTGCCGAAACGAGCCAGTGACCTGCCCGACTCACCCGCTGGTCGGGCGTTCCTTGCAGCCGCGAAGGAACGGTTCCGGTGCACCGACCTGCTCCGTCCGGTGCACCGCCTGCTGCCCTTCGGTGCGGCGTCCCACCCGGACCAGCTCGTCGCCTGGGAGGAGCCGGAGGAGCGTGGCGACGACCTCGCCCGGTGGCTCGCCGACCGCGATCACCGCGCGATCCAGTGGCCCGGGGCGATGCCCTCCGACCACCCGAGTGAGGGCAGCGCCGGCGAGCACGTCGCAGACGGGGCGCGTGGGCCAAGGAGGACGTGACCTCCGACCTCCCAGCCCATGCCGCCGCGTCTCGGCAGCGTGCGGTTGGGAGCGAGCCTCCCCCAGCGGTATCACGCGTGATACAGTCCGTTCCATGAGCGCACCCGAGGTCAGCATCCGTGAGCTCCGCAACCACGGCGGCGACGTGGTCGATCGTGTGGCGGCCGGAGAACGCCTCACGGTGACCCGGTCAGGCAAGCCGGTCGCTGAGCTCCACCCGGTGGGTCGACCGGCCGTCAAGGCGGAGGTTCTGCTCGAGCGGTGGCGCCGTCTTCCTCACCTCGCTTCTGACCGGCTTCGCGAGGACCTGGACGAGCTCCTCGACCCGTCGCTGTGACGACGCCGGAGGACCGGCCGGCACGCGGCCTGTTGGACACCAGCACGCTGATCCTGCTGCCGCAGCTCCGGGAGGCCACGGCGCTGCCTGTCGAACCGCTCATCTCGACCATCACGCTGGCAGAGCTGTCCGTCGGTCCCCTCGTTGCTCGCACGGAGCCCGAACGAGCCGCGCGGCAAGCCCACCTGCAGCAGGCCGAAGCCGACTTCGACCCCCTGCCCTTCGATGCGGCTGCGGCGCGGGCGTTCGGCCAGATCGCGGCCTCCCTGCGCCGGGCCGGACGCAAGCCCGCGGCGCGGTCCTACGACGCGATGATCGCGGCGGTCGCGGTCGCGAAGGACCTGCCGCTCTACACCTGCAACCCCGGCGACTTCGCCGCCATCGAGCAACTCCACGTCATCGACGTGCCCCACCCTGGCACCCGATCACGGCATTGAACTGAGACGAGCCCTCGGGCACGTCCGATCGCTCGTCATGGCGGAAACGCCCGTAGGAGACCCCGCCGGGTCTGCGCCATCGGCCGCGGTCGTGCGCGTGCGCGGGCCGTCACGCTGACCTGCGGAAAGGCACGGTGGGCCAAGGAGGACTTGAACCTCCGACCTCACCCTTATCAGGGGTGCGCTCTAACCAAGCTGAGCTATTGGCCCGGACCTTCCACGGCCTCGGCCGCGGCGCGGCAGCGTAGCGAGCAGCCGCCGAGGTGGCGAACGAGGCCACCTGCCGGGCGATCGGGCACCGCAGGGGACCGCCGCCGCGCGGTCACCGTTCGGCGAACAGCTCGTCGCCGTCGCTGCGGCTGGGCACGGAGGGGTCGGGGACGCGTGAGGCCTCGAGGGCGGGGCCGTTCGCCGTTGCCGGGCGCTGTTGGGGCTGGGTCGTCGAGACGTCCGCGCGTGGCGGCGACGGCGGCCGGCTGATCGGTCCCGAGCCCGGCCCCGACGCCGCAGCCTGCGCGACGCGGTTGGATCCCGGTTCGGTGCGCAGGGGCGTGTCGTCCACCACCCCGAGCACGATCCCGCCGGTGAGGTCCGCGATCAGGTTGTGCAGGAACGCGAGGAAGACCAACACCGCCGTCTGGACCACGGCCCACAGCAACCCGAGCAGCAGCAAGGCCTGGAACAGCCCCGAGGCCGACACCGCACAGCTGGCGAAGCCGACCTCGAGTGCGATCTCGCAGGCCTGCTCGACCAGCTCGAGGCGATCGACGATGAACCAGACGACGCCCATGACGAGCAGGAAGACCGCCAGCAGCACGAGGTTCGCGACGGCCCCGAACTTCAGCACCGACCAGGGGTCGAGGCGCTTGATGGCCATGCGGCGACGAGCCACGGCATCTCCTGACAGGCACGAGGATGCTACTGGTCCTCGTCGGATTCGGGGTCGGTGCGGTTCCGGTCGCGTGCCCCGTGTTCGCTGCCGCCGGGGTCACCAGACGGCTCGGCGAGATCGTTCGGCGAGATCCCGGAGGTCGCCGGGCCGGCCGTCGTCGGGCCAGTGGTGAGCGGGTCTGTCGTCGGCTCCGGCTCGTCCACCTCGTCCTCGAGCACCATCGCGACCCCGATCACGCTGGCGTGTTGACCCGGGCGCATCAGCGACACCCCCTGGGTGTCCCGACCCAGCGGTCGCACGTCCGCGAGGTCCATGCGGATCAGGGTGCCGGTGTCGGTCACGAGCAGGATCTCCGCCTCGTAGGGCACGACGAGCGCGCCTGCCAGCCGCCCACGGGCCGGGGTCACGCGGGCGGCGATGCGCCCGCGCCCGCCGCGGTGCTGGACCGTGAACTGCTCGAGCATCGTGCGCTTGCCGAAGCCGCGCTGCGTGACGACGAGCAGGTACCGGTCCTGGTCCTCCTCCTCGTTCGGTACGGCGGCCATCGCGAGCACCTCGTCCCCCGTGTCGAGGCGCATGCCACGCACCCCTGCGGCGGTGCGGCCCATCGCGCGGACATCGCTCTCCGGGAACCGGATCGCGAGCCCGCCGCGCGAGACCAGCATGAGGTCACGACTCCCGTGGGTGACGGCGACGCCGATCAGCTCGTCGTCCAGCCGCAGGTCGATCGCGATCAGCACGCTGCGGGGGGAGTCGAAGGCTGCCAGCCGCGTGCGCTTCACCGTGCCGCGCCTGGTCGCGAAGACGAGGTAGCGATCCGCGTCGAACTCCTGCAGCGCCATCATCGCGGCGACGGTCTCGCCCTGCTCGAGCGCGAGGCCAGGCACGTTCGCGACGTACACGCCCTTGGCCGCGCGCGACTTCTCCGGCACCTGGTAGGTCTTGATGCGGTAGACCCGCCCCCGGTTGGTGAACACCAGCAGGTGGTCGTGGGTCGAGCAGGTCAGCAGCACGGCGACGAGGTCGTCCTCCTTCATGTCCGTGCCGCGCACGCCGCGGCCGCCGCGCCGCTGGGTGCGGAACGCGTCGACCGGGGTGCGCTTGACGTAGCCGGCGCGGGTCAGGGTGACGACGACGTCGTCGACCGGGATGAGGTCCTCGACGGTCATCGCGCCGTCGTCGGGGATGATGCGCGAGCGCCGCTCGTCACCGAACCGGTTGCGGATCTCCGCGAGCTCGTCCTTGATGATGGCGCGGATCCGCGCCGGGTCGGCCAGGATCGCCTCGAGCTCGGCGATCAACGCGACGAGCTCGTCGTGCTCGTCCTGGATCCGCTGGCGCTCGAGCGCCGCGAGCCGACGCAGCTGCATGTCGAGGATCGCCTGCGCCTGCACCTCGGAGAGCTCGAAGCGGGTCATCAACTCGCCCTTGGCGACGTCCGCCGAGGCACTGCCGCGGATCAGCTCGATGATCTCGTCGATGTGGTCGAGCGCGATCAGCAGGCCGGCGAGGACGTGCGCCCGCTCCTGCGCCTTGCGCAGCCGGTAGCGGGTCCGCCGGGTGATGACGTCGACCTGGTGGGCGACGTAGTGGGTCAGCGCCTGGTCGAGCGTGAGCGTGCGCGGGATCCCGTCGACCAGCGCGAGGAGGTTGACCCCGAAGCTGTCCTGCAGCTGGGTGTGCTTGTAGAGCTGGTTGAGTACGACCTGGGCGTTCGCGTCGCGCTTGAGGTCGATGACGATGCGCATGCCTTCACGCGACGACTCGTCACGCAGGTCCGCGATCCCGGTGATCACCTTGGTGTTGACCAGCTGAGCGATCTTCTGGGTCAGGGTGGCCTTGTTGACCATGTAGGGGATCTCGGTGACCACGATGCGCTCGCGATCGCGACCACGTTCGGGCTCCTCGATCGTGCACACCGCGCGGACCTTGATGGAGCCGCGCCCGGTCGTGTAGGCGTCGTACGCGCCCTGGTTGCCGAGGATCAGCCCGCCGGTCGGGAAGTCCGGCGCCGGCAGGTAGCCCATCAGGTCGACGGCCGTCAGCGTCGGCTCGTCGATCAGCGCGACGGTGGCGTCGATCAGCTCGCGGAGGTTGTGGGGCGGGATGTTGGTGGCCATCCCGACCGCGATGCCGGTCGCCCCGTTGGCCAGCAGGTTCGGGAACCGGGCCGGCAGGACGACCGGCTCCTCCTCGTAGCCGTCGTAGTTCGGGACGCGGTCGACGGTCTCCTCGTCGATGTCGCGCAGCAGCTCCATCGCGAGCCGGGAAAGGCGGGCCTCGGTGTAGCGCATGGCGGCGGCCGGGTCGCCGTCGACCGACCCGAAGTTGCCGTGCCCGTCGATCAGCTCGTAGCGGATCGAGAAGTCCTGGCCCATCCGCACGAGCGCGTCGTAGATCGCCGAGTCGCCGTGCGGGTGGTACTTCTTC
Organism: Nitriliruptoraceae bacterium; assembly: GCA_007133465.1. Taxonomy (GTDB): domain Bacteria; phylum Actinomycetota; class Nitriliruptoria; order Nitriliruptorales; family Nitriliruptoraceae; genus SLMP01. The sequence goes on from SLMP01000140.1 coordinate 27,966, forward strand.
ATCACGTCGCCGACGGCGGACGCGCACTTGCGGTACGGCCGGTCCGGGCGCAGGCCGGTCTCGTCCATCGAGTACAGGATCCGCCGGTGGACCGGCTTCAACCCGTCCCGGACATCCGGCAGGGCGCGGCCGACGATCACCGACATGGCGTAGTCGAGGTAGGACGAGCGCATCTCGTCCTCGATCACGACGGGCTCCACGCGGGCGGCGAGCACGCCACCGGTCTCGTCCAGCGGCGTGCCGTCCTCGGCTCGCGCGATCGGGTCGCCCGGAGTGGGTTCCGGCGTGCCGGGGACGGGGGGGTCGGTGGGAGGCAGCTCGTCGGGCACGTGGCGGTCCTTGTCGGATCACGGTGGGACGGTGGTGGCGGGGCGGTCGCCGGGGGAGACCGGCGGAGGGGGTCAGCGCTCGGGACGTTCCTCCGGCGGATCGGCGGGGGAGCCGTCGGGGCGGTCGGGGGGGCCGGGGAAGCGCGGCTCGACCGGCGCCGTGTGGAAGCTCTCCGCACGACGGGACGCTCCCCACAGCAGCAGCCCGGCGAGCACCGCGGCGACCACGCCCGCGAGCACCGCGCCGGTCGGGTCGAAGCCGAGGAACACCCCGAGCCCGGCCACGGCGGCGAAGGCGATCACCACCGCCAGGAGTACGGCACGCAACGTGCGGTCCATCCTCTCAACCCTCCCCTTCGTCCGATCGGCGCCGTCGCGACACCGCGATGACCGCGAGCACCACGAGTCCGGGCAGACCCGCCGCAGCCGCGATCACCACCAGCTCCGAGGTGGCGCCGACGTCCGCGCGCAAGAGCTCGGGTGCCATCGCGACGACGGCGATCGCGAGGGCCGCGAACCCGGCCAACACCCACAGCAACGCACGGCCCACCTCACACGTCCAGGGTCGCGTACTTCGCGTTGGCCTGGATGAAGTTGCGCCGTGACTCGACGTCGTCGCCCATCAGGATCGAGAACATCTCGTCGGCGGCCGCGGCGTCGTCCATGGTCACGAGCTTCAGGGTGCGCCGCTGCGGGTCCATCGTCGTCTCCCACAGCTGGTCGGGGTCCATCTCGCCGAGCCCCTTGAACCGCTGCACCTCGATCTTCTTGTCGGCCGGCATGGCCGCGAGGATCGCGTCGCGTTCGGGGTCCGAGTAGGCGTAGTGCAGTTCCTTCTTGCGGGTCGGGTGGAACACGAGGTACAGCGGCGGCTGCGCCAGGTAGACGTAGCCGGCCTCCATCAGCGGCTTCATGTGCCGGAACAGGAAGGTGAGCAACAGCGTGCGGATGTGGGCGCCGTCGACGTCGGCGTCGGCCATCAGCACGAGCTTGTGGTAGCGGGCCTTCGCCACGTCGAAGTCGTCGGCGAATCCGGTCCCCATGGCGGTGATCAGCGCCTGCACCTCGGTGTTGTTCAGCACCTTCGGCAGCCGCGCCTTCTCGACGTTGATGATCTTGCCGCGGATCGGCAGGATCGCCTGGGTCCGGCGGTCGCGGGCCATCTTCGCCGACCCGCCGGCCGAATCGCCCTCGACGATGTACAGCTCCGATTCCGCCGGGTCCCGCGACTGGCAGTCGGCGAGCTTCCCCGGCAGCGAGGTGGATTCGAGCAGCGACTTGCGCCGGGTCAGGTCCCGGGCCTTGCGGGCCGCGATGCGCGCCTGCGCCTCGCCCTCCGCCTTCTGCACGATCAGCTTGCCCTCGGCCGGGTGCTCCTCCAGCCACTCCGAGATACGGGCATAGCTGGTGGTCTGCACGAAGGACTTGACCTCCGTGTTCCCGAGCTTGGTCTTGGTCTGCCCCTCGAACTGCGGATCGCCGACCTTGACCGACACGATCGCGACCAGCCCGCTGCGCAGGTCGTCACCGGTGAGGGTGTCGACCTCCTTCGAACGCAGGAAGCCCTTGTCCTTCGCCCAGCGGTTGATCACGGTCGTCACCGCGGTGCGGAAACCCTCCTCGTGGGTGCCGCCCTCGTGGGTGTTGATCGTGTTGGCGAACGACAGGATCGCGTCGTTGTAGTCGTTGATCCACTGCAGGGCGACCTCGACCGACTGCGCGCCGTTCGGGCCCTGCTCCTCCGACTCGAAGTGGATCGGCGGGTGCAACCCGTCCTTGGCCTTGGTGGTGCGGATGTGGTCGACGAAATCCCGCAACCCGCCGGGTGCGTGGAAGGTCTGCACCTGCAGGTCGTCGTCCGGGTCCTCGTCGACCTCGTCCGCCACGCGCTCGTCGGTGAGGGTCAGGCGCAGGCCCGCGGTGAGGAAGGCGGTGTCCCGGAGCCGCCGGGCGATCGTGCTCGCGGAGAACTCCACCCCCTCGAGGAAGACGTCCGGGTCGGGCCAGAAGGAGATCGCCGTGCCCGTTCCCTCGTCGGGCGCGAGGTCCCGCACCCGTGCGACCGGCGCGTCGGGAACGCCGCGCTGGAAGACCTGCCGGTAGAACCCGCCGTCGCGGCGGACCTCCGCCACCAGGCGGCGGGAGAGGGCGTTGACGACCGACACGCCGACGCCGTGCAGGCCACCGGACACGGCGTAGGCGTACGAGTCGAACTTCCCGCCGGCGTGCAGCACCGTGAGGACGACCTCGAGCGCCGAGCGGCCCTCCTGCTCGTGGAGGTCGACCGGGATCCCCGACCCGTCGTCGGTGACCCGCACCCCGCCGTCGGCCAGCATGACGACGTCGATCGTGGTGCACCGCCCGGCAAGCGCCTCGTCGACGGAGTTGTCGACCACCTCCCAGACGAGGTGGTGCAGCCCGCGCGCACCGGTGGTGCCGATGTACATACCCGGCCGTCGTCGGACGGCCTCGAGGCCCTCGAGGACCGTGATGTTCTCCGCGGTGTAGGTCGCGTCGCGTCGCGTCGTGGGCGCCGCGGCGACCTCACCGACCCCGTGCGGGGGGACGTCGGAGTGGACGGCCAAGGATGGAACCTCTCGTGCAGGGTGGGACACGGCGAGCAGGAGCAGGACGGCGACCGGTCGGGCGCGCCAGGCGCGGCTGGGAGGACGCATGAAGGTCGGCCCGGTGCGGGGTGGGGGTGGCGATCTCGCGTTCCGCGCGGGCGGGACGGCGACGATCGGGCGACCCGGGACCGGACCTCGCGTGGTTGACGCGTCCGGGGACGAGCCTAGCAGGTGCAGGTGCTGCACAGGAGGCTCCCTAGCGGCCTGTGGACGGCGCGACCCCGCAGCGTGTACCCCACCAGCGGGAACGGCTCTCAACGGCTCTCACCGCGCACGATCCGGCTCGGGGCGGCAGCCACCGGCCGGTGCCGGCTGCGCCGATCACCCGCCCTCGAGCTCGTCCACCGTGCGCGGCCAGTCGTCCTTCAGCAGACGCGACAGGCTCCGGTCGGCGAGCAGCCGGCCGCCGGTCTGGCACCGGGGGCAGTAGTTGGTCTCGTTGCTCGCGTAGCGGATCCGCTGCACCTCGGTCCCGCAGTCGGGGCAGGGCTGGCCGTGCCGTCCGTGGACCGAGAAATCTGGCCGGAACGCCGTGACCTCGGTGGGGAAGCGATCACCTGTGGCCTCGCGCAGCCGTGCGACCCACCCGCGCAGAACCACCCGTGTGGCGGCATGTAGCGCCGCCACCTCGGGGTCGACGAGGTCGTGGGTGCGGCGCACTGGGGAGAGACGGGCGGCGTGGAGGATCTCGTCGCTGTAGGCGTTGCCGATGCCAGCGAAACGACGGGGGTCGGTCAGGGCCCGCTTGACCGTGCGGTTCTCGACCGTCAGCCGCTCCCGGAAGGTGGCGAGGTCGGCGTCGAGGGGCTCGACACCGCCGCGGTCGTGCTCGGCCAGCCCCGCCTCGCCACGGACCACGTGCAGCGACGCGCGGCGGGTGGTGCCGGCCTCCGTGACGACGAGGGTACCGCCCTCCGCCTGCGGGGCCCCGGGGGCGGAGACGTCGAACGCGGCCAGGCCGATGCGTCCCGGCAGCTTGCTGCCGAACGGCAACCACCGCAGCCGGCCCGCGATCATCAGGTGCAGGACGAGGAACAGGGGCTCGTCATCGTCGTACGGCTCGAGCTCGACGACCAACCGTTTGCCGAGCCGGCGCAACCCGGTGACGCGCCGGCCATGGGCTGCGTCGAGCGGCGGGTCGTAGGTGCGCAGCAGCGAGATCCCGACCACGCGGCTGCGCACCAGGGTGGCGTCGAGCAGCCGCGACCGGAGCGCGGCGAGGTAGTCCTCGAGGTCGGGGAGCTCGGGCATCGCGGCTCAGGCGGGGCCGCCGGCGACGGCGTCCGCGAGCACCTGGATCTGGTCGACGGGCAGCATCCCGGCCGCCCGGGCGACGACCTGCCCCTGCGCGTCCAGCCCGACCCAGAACGGGGTGGCCGTCAGGCCGTAGGCGCTGGCGACCGACCCGTCGGCGTCGTCGACCAGCACCGGGTACTCGAAGCCCTCCGACTCGAACCACTCGTCGGGCGGCCAGTTCGGTCGGGTGTCGTCGAGGCCGGTGGACACCGCGACCAGGGCGACGTCCTCCCGGAGCCCACCCTCGGCGAGCCACGGGGAGACCGATCGGAGCTCCTCCTGGCAGGCGGGGCACCACGACGCCATGAACATGAGCAGCTGCGGCGTGCCTGGCTCGCCGATCGTGACCGGGGTGCCGTCGAAGTCCGCACCGGTGACGACGGGCGCCTGACTGCCGACCTCGGGGTCGTTCGGTTGGTCCTGCCCTCCGGGGGCGAGCGGTTCGCCCTCGATGGCCGGGTTGCCGGCGAGGTCCTCGGTGGTCACCCGCGAGCCGCGCTCGCCGGTGGACAGCACCGCGATGCCGACGATGAAGGCGAGGACCACGAGGCCGCCGATCGCCAGCAACAGGCGCTGGCGCCCCTGCCCGTCCGGCGTCGACGTCGTGCGCTTGGAGGTGGTGGAACTCGACACAGGACGCTCCGTTCGCTGTGGTGCGGTGTCGCGGTGGGGGAAGGTACGGGCGCCGCGACCAGCGCGGCGGGGCTCGACGGCTCAGCGCGCGTCGGTGGTCGCCGGGCGGGCGACGAGCGTCAGCACGATGATGGCGAGGAACCCGATGAGCGCCATCGTCGGCAGGGTGAGGAACCCGAACTCCTCCACCCAACGGATGCTGCACGGGGCGGTCGGGTCGCACGGGCCGGCAAGGGCCGGGTTGCGTTCGATCACGATGTGCCAGACGGCCACGGCGGCGCCGATGGCGGCGATCGGGACGGCCGTCAGCCACACCCGCCGGTCGTGTCGCACGGCCGCCACGCCGAGGATCAGCGTCAACGGGTACATCGCGATCCGCTGGTACCAGCACAGCGCACACGGCAGGTAGCCGGCCACCTCGGACAGGTACAGCGAGCCGCCGGTGGCGACCGCCGCGATCGCGGTGGCGAGCGGCAGCGCGACGTCGTCTCGCAACCACGCCGGCACGCGCCCACGGGCCAGCGCGACGACCCCGCCGACGGCCACGACGAGGGCCATCAGCGCGAGCAGGCCGAAGATGCGCTCGAGGACAGGGGTCACGATGCTCCCGCGCAGGTGGTGGGGAAGAGTGGTGCGGATGCGTCACAGGGTGCCACGTCGCCGCGTCGCCGTGACGCCGCCGGCTCGGAACGGTGTCAACGGGGCGGTCCTGCCCGCCCGCCGGCGCTACCCGCGCCCGGGTCGCCGCGGCCCCGTTTCGGATCGCGCTCCAACGGTCCGACCACGATGCGCACCTCGCGGACCCTGACCGCGCCGAGCAGGTCGTTCGCGTTGGCCTGGAGCTGGGTGTGGAGATAGCGCAGCTGGGTCGCCCACGCCTGGCTCTCCGCCCGCACGACGAGGCAGCCGCCGGCGAGCCGGACGGGCTCACAACGCTCGGCGAGCTGCGGCCCGACGAGGTCGGTCCACCGGTCCGCCAACGTGGCCGCGTGCAGCCGCTCACCCCAGCCGCGTCGCTGCAGGAGACCGGCCAGCGTGTCCCCGACGGCGGTGGGCGCGCGCAGCCGGCGCACGCCGTCGGTGTCCTCCTCCTCGACCGTCCAGTCGTCATCCGTGGGCGGGCTCGGGTCGAAGGCCGCACGGTCCTGCCGTTGGCGCTGCCGCGCCTGCCGGCGCCGAAGCCGCGCGTAGGGGTCGTCCGCTCGGTTCACGCCGCGCCCGCCTCGCCGGCGGGGCGCGGACGCAACCGGCTGACGCCGTCCTCGACCGTCACCTCGACGCGGGCCCCCGTGAGCGGGACGTCCTCCTCGACCGCGGCCGTGACCAGCACCTGGTCGAACCGGGCGCAGGCGGCCGCGAGACGTTGCCGGCGGGTCGTGTCGAGCTCGGCGAAGACGTCGTCGAGCAGCACGATCGGCCGGTCACCGACCTCCGCGAGGACCTCGTAGCTCGCGAGCTTGAGCGCGAGCGCCAGCGACCACACCTCCCCGTGGGACGCATACCCGCGGGCCGGCAGCGCACCGATCGTCAGGTCCAGGTCGTCGCGATGAGGACCGACGAGGGTCATGCCACGAGCGCGCTCGTCGTCCTCCACCTCCAGCAGGGCACCGCGCAGCGCGGCCGCGACCTCGGCCGGCGCCGGCACGGCCCCACCGTCGTCGGGCAGCGGCCCCGCCGAGCACCGGTACGCCAGCCCGATCGCCTCCGGGCGGTCGGCGAGGTCCCGGTAGGCGCGGTCCGTCGGGGCCGCGAGCGCCCGGACGGCGGCCACCCGCGCAGCGACGACCTGGGTGCCATAGGTCACGAGTTGCTCGGTCCACACCTCGAGGGTGCTGCTCGCGGCGCTCCGCGCGCGCGGCGAGAGCCCCCGAGCCTGCTTGAGCAGCTGGTTGCGCTGGCGCAGGGCCCGGTCGTACTCGGCGCGGGCCGCGGCGTACGCGGGACGGCGCTGGCTGAGCAGGTCGTCGAGGAACCGTCGCCGCTCCCCCGGATCCCCGCGCACGATCGCGACGTCCTCGGGTGCGAACAGCACCACCCGCAGCACCCCGAGCGCCTCCGCGGCCCGGCGCACGTCCTGCCCATCGACCCGCGTGCGGGTCCGTCGGCCCGAGCCGACCTCGAGCTCGAGCGTCCGGCGCCGCGACGCGTCGGTCTCCAGCTCCGCGCGGATCGCGCCCACCTCGGCTCCCAGGCGGACGAGCGGCGCATCGCTCGCGACGCGGTGGGACCCGCCCGTCGCGGCCCGGTTGATCGCCTCGAGGAGGTTGGTCTTGCCCTGCGCGTTCGGCCCGATCAGGACGGTGACCCCGGGGGCGAACTCCAGGGTCGCGTGGTCGTAGGACCGCACGTCGGTCAGGCCGAGCCGCCGCAGCAACACCAGCGCGCCCTCCCGACGACCGCGACTAGCTGATCTTCATCGGCATGAGCAGGTAGCTGAGGTCGTCGACCACGTCGTCGGCGGCGTGCGGACGCAGCACCGCGGGCTTGAGCCCGTCCCGCAGTTCGATGCGGATGCCCTCCGTCCCGGTCGCCTCGAGTCCGGCGAGCAGGAACCCGGGGTTGAACGCGATCGTGAGGCCCTCGCCGTCGATCTCGGCTGGCAGCGCCTCGGCGGCGTCGCCCATCTCCTGGTTGGTGGCCTGCAGGTCGATCGAGCCGTCACCGAACGTCAGGCTCACCGGGGTGTTGGACTGGCCCATCGCCACGATCGCGACCCGCTGGAGTGCCTCCACGAGGGCAGCACGGTCGACGGTCACCCCGGTCTCGAACGCGTCGGGCAGCAGCGCCTCGTAGTTCGGGAAGTTGCCCTCGATCAGCTTCGTGGTCAGTCGGCGCTCACCGAACAAGAACGACGCCTGGCCCGGCTCGAACACCACCGTGACCTCCCCGCCGACCTCCGCCGCACCCTTCGCGGCCTCCTGCAGGGAGCGGGCCGGGACGAGCGCCTCACCGTCGATCGCCTGGTCCCACGCGAGCGAGCGGACCGCCAGCCGGTAGCTGTCGGTCGCCGCGGCGGTCAGGCGTCCCTCGGCGGCCTCGAGCTTCACGCCGGTCAGCACCGGGCGCCCCTCGTCCGACGAGGCCGCGCGGGCCACCTGGCTGACCAGCCGAGCGAAGGCGTCCGCCTTGACGACGCCCTGCGGGGCGTCCTCCGACGGCGTCGCGAGCGTCGGGAAGTCGTCGACCGCCATCCCGCGGACGTGGAAGGTCGCCCGTCCGCAGGTGATCTCCACGCGGTCGGGCTCACCGCTGAGCTCCACCGGGGCCTGGGGGAAACGCGCGACCAGTTGCGCGAGCAACCGGCCGGGCAGCAGCACCCGACCGGGTTCGGCGATCTTGATCGGGATGCTGATCTCCGCCGCCACCTCGAGATCGGTGGCGCGGCAGGTCAGCTTGCCGTCCGCTGCCTCGAGCAGCACGCCGGAGAGGGCGGGCAACGTGACCCGTGCTCCGACGGTGCGGGTGGCCCAGGCGATCGCATCGGCGAACTCCCCTCGGTCGGCTCGGAACTTCACGTGGCTCCCTCCTCGGACCGGCGGGCTGACCCTGGTCCCTCGAGCGTCGTCAGCCGACGCGGGCTTGTCCACACGACCGAAGAAGAACCTGCTTCTTCTCGGTCAACTCCGTGGTCGTAATAGGCCCTGTGCATACTGTGGACCGACCGGGATCCTCGCAGGTCAGGAGCGTTGCGAGGCTTGTGTGCCGCGTGTGGGTGGCCATCCCGTCCGTCCCCAGCGCGACGGATCACACGGCGGTGGTTCCACCGGCGCGCACGATCGTCCCCGCCTCGTCCCCCGACCGTCCCCAACCGCGTGGCCAGGGTCGTCCCCGACGCGTCCCCCGCGGCGGCGTCCCCGTCCACGGTCGAGGCGCGTCCATCCCCACCTCGATCGCCTCGTCCCCCGGTTGTCCCCAGGGTGCTCCCCGGCGTCGTCCCCCGGGCCGACCCGCGCCTCGCCGGGGTGGGCTCTCCTCGCTGCGTCACCCGTGGGGTCGTCACGCGCTGCGTGCCCGGGTCTTGATGCGGTTGGTCAGCTCGTGGACCTGGTTGTAGATCGTGCGCCGCTCCTGCATCAGCCCGGCGATCTTCGACTTCGCGTGCATCACGGTGGTGTGGTCACGGCCTCCGAACGCCTTGCCGATCCGGGGCAGGGACAGGTCGGTCAGCTCGCGCGTCAGGTACATGGCGATCTGGCGGGCGTTGACCAGCTGTCGGCTGCGCGACGGCGAGCACAGGTCCTCGGTGGTCAGCGAGAAGTAGGCCGCCACCTCGTCCATGATGAGCTGGACGGAGATCTCCTGGTCGCGGTCGTCGGGGAAGAGGTCTTTGAGCACCGCCTCGGCGAGCTGCGCGTCCGCCGGGGCGCGCTGCAGGCTCGCGAAGGCCGACACCCGGATGAGGGCACCCTCGAGCTCACGGATGTTCGATTCGACCTTCGACGCGATCAGCTCCAGGACCTGCGGCTGGACCCCGAGCCGATCGGTCTCGCACTTCTTGCGCAGGATCGCGATACGGGTCTCGAGGTCGGGTGGCTGCACGTCGGTCATCAGCCCCCACTCGAACCGGCTGCGCAGCCGGTCCTCGAGGCGCGCGATCTGCTTGGGCGGGCGGTCGCTCGAGATGACGATCTGCTTCTCCGCGTTGTGCAGCGCGTTGAAGGTGTGGAAGAACTCCTCCTGCGTGCGCTCCTTCTGCTGCAGGAACTGGATGTCGTCGATCAGCAGCACGTCGACCTGGCGGTAGGTGCGCTGGAAGCGAGGGATCCCGTCGTCGCGGATCGCGTTGATGAACTCGTTGGTGAACTGCTCGGTGGTCACGTAGCGGACCGCCAGCCGTGGGTAGAGGTTGCGGACGTAGTGCCCGATCGCGTGCAGCAGGTGGGTCTTGCCGAGCCCGGCTCCCCCGTAGATGAAGAGCGGGTTGTAGGACTTGGCCGGCGATTCCGCGACGGCGGTCGCGGCGGCGTGCGCGAACCGGTTCGACGCGCCGATCACGAAGTCGTCGAACGAGTACTTCGGGTTGAGTTGGGAGTAGGGCTCCGCTTCGTCCACGGGGGGCCGGCGCTCGGGCAGGGACACGATCGGGCCGTCCGGGCGACCGGGTGCCTGCAGCGGGACGTCGTTCGGCCATGCGCGGCCCGGGGCGGAGCCGTGGCGCCCGTCGGCGCTCCGGTCGTCGTGCGGTCGCTCGTCGGGCTGGCCGGCGGCGGGGTACCCCGTGCGGTGCCTCCCTTCGGGGGACGGGCCGGTCGATGCAGGGACGTGTTCGGTCGGCGCCGAGGCCGCCGCCGGACGCTGCTCCACCGGGGTGTGGTAGCCCGCGAGCGCCGAGCCGTCGGGCGGTGGGCCGTAGCCGGCTGCCGGCGCGACATCGACCGGCTGGCTCGCACCGTAGGGATCGGCGGGAGGCGGGCTGCCTGGTGCTTCGGCACGGTGGACCGGGTTGATCTCGCCGAACGGATCCGTGTGCATCGATCCGTGGGGGTCGGGGACCACGGGTCCCGAGGATGCCGATGCAGGGTCGTGGCGGGGGTGGTGCGCTGCGTCCTCGGGACCACCTCGAGCAGGGCTCGCGCCCTGCTGATCCTGTCGCTGGGGGTGCGATCCCTGGCGGTCGGCCGGGGCGAGGCCAGCTGCGGCAGAACCCGGGGCGGAGGCGGCGACACGCGCGGGGTCCGCCTGCCCGTCGCGGCCGTCGATCGTCGTCGAGTTCTCGCCGGCGTAGGGCTCCGGACGGGTCTGCACGGTGATGACGACCGTCAGCGGCCGGTCCGCCGCGTCGGACAGCGCCTGCTGGATCTTCGCGCCACAGCTGCGCTCGAGCCACTCGCGTGCGAACGCGTGGGGGCTCGCGACGATGACGGTGTCCTCGCTGAAGCCGACCGGATGGGTGGCGAGCAACCAGCCCCGTTGCACCGGCGAGGCGACGGTCCGCATCACCCCGCGCAGGCTCTCGCTCCAGAGGGTCTCGAGATCGAGCGTCGAGGCTGATGACACGCCGCCACTCCTCACCGTCGGGTCGGTGCCCCCAGGCACCGTACTCGTGCGTTGGCGGCACACCGCCGCCCGTTCCCGTCCCCGCGTCGGATCGCCAGCGTCTCGACCTGGCCGTTCCCTGTCCACAGGAACGTCCACAGATGTGGATAGGCCGTGTCACCAGCGATGCGCGCGGCGCAGGACCGCGGTGGGGAAGGTCCATCGGCCGTGACCCGACCAAAGGGGGACGGGCCCCGGTGACGTCGCCGACCCCGCTCTCGAGGTCGTCGCCGTCGTTTGAGGGACGGCCGGGGACCGTACACGTCCCGGCCACGGCGTGGCAACCGTTGCGTTGCGAAGCGACCTGCACGCTCGCGTTGGTGGTCTCGTGCTCGCGCGGCAACCGCGGGATTTCGTGGCGGGGGAGCTCTCGGCCCGTCGCGGGAACTCTCACCGGCGGACCCGGTTGCCGTCCCTGCGAACGGACGGGTACGCTCCGCGCACTCCGTCGCACCGGTGCAGGTCCGCGTCGCCCGCCCCCACAACCTCGGTTCGTTGGGGGTGCTGTGCGCCGCCCCGTTGGGTCCGCTCCACGCCGCGTGCACTCATCCACCCCGATCCTCGGGAGGCATCCGTCGTGTCGAAGCGCACCTTCCAGCCGAACAACCGTCGCCGCGCGAGGAAGCATGGCTTCCGCGCCCGCATGAGCACCCGGGGCGGCCGCGCCATCATCCGCAACCGTCGCCGCCGCGGTCGCGCCACGCTGTCGGCCTGACGGCCGTGGCGACGGCCACCGTCGAGCGCTTGCGTGACGGCCGCGAGATCGCGGCCGTCCTACGCGCTCGCCCCCAGCGCGCAGGCCGGTTGGTCGTCGTCCACCTGCGTTCCCGGGAGGACGAGGCGGTGCGCCTGGCCGTCGTCGCCTCACGGAAGGTCGGGTCGGCGGTCGCCCGCAACCGAGCGAAGCGCCTGCTGCGCGAAGCCGCTCGTCAGGTCGCGTGGCGTCCCGGCACCGACGTCGTCCTGGTGGCGCGAGCGGCGTGCGCCGACGCCGACCGGGGATCGGTGGGTGGGGAACTCCTCGACCTGGCCACCCGCCTCGATGCGGTCGGTGGGCCGCGATCGTGACCGCGCACACGGAGCCGCCCGCGGTCGCGCCACCTGGCGAGGTGGCGGTCGGCGAGCACGATGGGCCGAGCGGGTTCTCGACATCTTTCGATGCCTCTCGGTCACGTGGCGAGGCGACCGCCGGGTCGACGACGGGGCCGTCCGCGCCGGCGGCACCTCCGGCGGACGGGCATCGTCGCTCCCCGCTGGCGTGGTTGCTGCTGCGTCTCGTCGCGCTCTACCGCGCGACGGCACCGTTCCGTGCCCCACGGTGCCGGTTCCACCCCACCTGTTCGACCTACGCGGTCGTGGCGATCGAACGGCACGGCGCACGCCGCGGCAGCTGGCTCGCCCTGCGCCGACTCGGCCGCTGCCACCCCTGGAACCCCGGGGGCGTCGACCACGTCCCGCCGAGGAAGTAGGAACCCGTGATCGACACCGTCCTCAACGGCTTCGAAGCCGCGCTGACCTTCCTGCACGACCTCTTCGAACCGGCCTTCGGGATCCACAGCTGGGGCTGGGCGATCATCGCCCTGACCCTGGTCGTGCGTATCGCGCTGCTGCCGCTGGCCATCAAGCAGACCCGGTCGATGCGGGCGATGCAGGCGCTGCAGCCGCAGATCAAGGAGCTGCAGAAGAAGTACAAGGTCGATCGTGACCTGATGCGCAAGGACCCGGAGCAGTACAAGGCGAAGAAGGCCAAGCTCAACGAAGAGATGATGGCCCTCTACCAGCGCGAGGGTGCCAATCCGGCCGCCAGCTGTCTGCCGCTGCTGGCGCAGGCGCCGATCTTCCTGGCCCTGTTCTACACGCTGCGGCGAGCCGGGCAGACCGACGGGGACCTGCTCGGTGCACCGTTCTACTTCTTCACCCGGTACGTCCCGGAGGAGGGCCTCGCCGGGATCGTCAGCGCCGCCGGCTGGCCGGGCTGGCTGCTGATCATCCTGATGTCCGGGACGATGTTCGTCACCCAGAAGCAGATGATGGCGCGGACCGCCGCCTCGCCGGGCGCCGACAGCAACCCGATGGCGCAGCAGCAGAAGATCCTGCTGTACGTGATGCCGGGGTTCCTCGCCGTCATCTCCTTCCAGTTCCCTCTGGGCATCCTGCTCTACTGGGTCACGACCAACTTCTGGCAGGTCGCGCAGCAGTGGATCATCCTGCGCGAGGTCCAGCACGAGGTCGAGGAGGGCACCCTCGCGGACAAGCCGGGCGGTGGGGCCGCGGCCCGGTGGATGCGCAACCGTCGCAACCGCTCCGAGGACGTTGCGGAGGAGGGCGGTTCACCGGCGCCTCGCCGTATCTCGCCCGGTGCGTCCTCCGGGAAGAAGCCGGTACCGCCGACGACCGGATCCGGCCGTTCCGATCGGAAGGGTCGCGACGAGCCGAAGGCCACCCCGAAGGACGACGCGGGGTCCGGCAGCGCGGCCGACGAGACCGGCTCGCCGTCGGGCGCCGGTGACGACCGCGCGCGGGAGGGTTCGGCACCCACCGACGGGCCCGCCGACGCGCCCGATCCAACCGACGGAGCGGGCCACGCCGACGGAGCGGGCCACGCCGACGGAGCGGGCCACGACGGTGACCCTGGCAAGGGCGGGTCGAACCGGGCAGCGCCCGGTGGCTCGACGACCAACGGCGCGGTGCCCGACGGTGATCCGTCGACGCCGCGGCGGGAGCACCTACCACGACGGCGCCGTGGCGGGTCGTCCGACTGACGAGGAGATGGTGTGAGCAACCTCAAGACCGAGGCAGCAGCCGAGCACGTCGACGACGCGTTCGCCACCACGCTGGCGGACGTGCTGGACTGTGACGAGCAGGACGTCGAGGTCCGGATCGAGGCACCCGGGATCGCTGAACTCCGGGGACGATGGCGCGTCACGGTGTCGTTCGAGGCCGATCCCGCGCCCGCGGCGCCCACCACCGACCGCGACGAGGGCTCGGAGACGGACGCTCCCGGCGACGACCTCGACCGCGAGGTGCCGGAGGTCCCTGCTGCGGCCAGCGCGTCGCCGCTCGCCGCCCGCGACGACGCGACCGGCACCGACGAGGCGCTCGCCGACCGCGACGAACCTGCGGCAGGGTCGGCCGAGGACCGCGAGGACGACACGGGCACCGCGGACGCCGACGGACCCTCGGATGGCGAGGGCGGGGCGGGCGACCATGACACCGAGGACGCTGTCGACGCCCTCGAGGAGGAAGCCGAGGCGGCGGCGGACTTCGTCGAGGGGTTGCTCGACGCGCTCGATCTGCCCGGTGACCTGCGCATCAAGTACGGGGACGACCACGCCGAGGTCGAGGTCATCGACGTCGGCAGCGGCGCCTTGATCGGTCGGCGTGGGCAGACCCTGGAGGCGATCCAGGAGCTGCTGCGGTGCTCGCTCCAGCGAGAGTTCCAGCGTCGCGCCCGCGTGAAGGTCGACGTGGAGGGCTACCGATCCCGGCGACTCGAGAAGCTCCTCGAGAAGGCCGACGAGGCCATCGACGCCGTGCTCGACACCGGGGACGCCGAACGCCTCGAACCGATGGACGTGTTCGAACGGAAGGCGGTCCACCACCGGGTCGCCAAGGTGGACGGACTGAACAGCCGGAGCCAGGGCCGTGAGCCGGCGCGGCGGGTCATCATCGAGCGCGACTGACACGCGTCGAGCGCGTGCAATGCCGACCTCACGGGGTGCCGGTACCGCGTCGCTCGTCCGACCTCCGCCGGCTGCGGCGGGGAGATCTCCGGTCGTGCGAGGCCGTGGTCCAGCTGGCCTCGGTCCACGGAGCCGCGGTATCGAGGACGTGTGTGCGCCGGTGAGAGCCGCTGCGGGCGGAGTGCCCGGGCGTCCCGTTCGGATCCTCGCGGGGGCAGGGCCGGAGGGGCGTCTCGCCTGTGCGGCCATCACGGTAGGAGGCGATGTTCCACGTGGAACACGCGGCGGGGCGGTCGACTGGCTGAGGTCGTCGGGATCCGTCGTCGACAGGTCGGTGGCCGTCGCGGGGTGCCCCAGGGCGGTCCAGCACCCCAGCGATCGCGCAGTGCTCTCCGGTTGGGGACCGTCGTCAGCGCAGGAAGGGCGGATGGTCGGGCGGATGAACGCCGGTCGGGTCCCGGTTGCCACGCGCAGGGAGCACCGACAGGGGGCGCCGCCAGGAGGACGACACCCCGACGGAACGGGTCGAGCCGCTCGTGCGCTCTTCTCGCTCGATGTTCCACGTGGAACACCGTAGGACGCGGGCGGGCCGCCGACCAGCGGTAGGCTCTCCCCCGTGATCACCGAGTCCGCGCCCGTCGTCGCCGACCGCCTCGAGCGGTTCGCGCAGTTGGTGGCCGACTCCCCGCACAACCTGGTGTCCAAGCGTGCGCGGGCGGAACTGCTGACGCGGCACGTTCCCGAGGCGGTTGCGGTGGCGACGCTCCTGCCACAGGGGACGGGCCGGCTCCTCGACGTCGGATCGGGGGGCGGCTTCCCGGGGATGGTCATCGCGATCGTGCGTCCAGAGCTCCAGGTCCACCTGCTCGACGCGACGGCCAAGAAGACCGCCTTCCTCCGGAGCGCCTCGGCTGCACTGGGCGTGGACGTCACCGTCCACACCGGTCGAGCCGAGGAGTTGGTCCGTACCGAGCTCGGCGGGAGCTTCGACCTCGTCACGGCACGGGCGGTCGCGCCGCTCGCCCGCCTGCTGCCGTGGACGATCCCGTTCCTCCGCCCTGGCGGCGTGCTGTGTGCGATCAAGGGCGAGCGGTGGGAAGAGGAGTTGGAGGCGGCCGCGTCCCTGCTGGGCCGGCTGGGCGCGAGACTCCTCGCGACCCCGGATGATCTCCCCGAGTCGGGACCGGACGCGGTGGCTCCGCGCGTCCTGCTGCTCTCGCGGGCCCGATGACGTCGATCCTCGCACCCGTTGCTCCGGGCATCGTCACGCCCCGCCCACCGCTCGGCCCTGCGGGCCAGACGCGGACGCGAGGCTGCCGATGAGCCGCCGCGCCAGCGTCGTGTGCATCACCAACCAGAAGGGCGGGGTGGGCAAGACCACGACCGCGGTCTCGCTCGCCGCCGCCCTGGCCCAGCTGGGCGCGGCGACGCTCCTGGTCGACCTCGATCCCCAGGGCAATGCCACCACCGGCGTGGGGCAGCGGGTCACGGAAGGTGAGGCCAGTAGCTACGGGCTGCTCGTGGATGGACAGAGCGTGACATCCGCAGCTCGCTCGACCGAGGTCGCGAAGCTCACCATCGTGCCCTCGTCCCTGGATCTCGCGGGCGCCGAGGTGGAACTCGTCCCCGCCTTCTCCCGTGAGCAGCGGCTGCGACGGGCGCTCGATGACGCGCGCGCCGACTACGACGTGATCCTCGTCGACTGCCCGCCGTCGCTCGGCCTCCTGACGATCAACGCCCTCGTCGCCGCCGATCAGGTGCTCGTCCCCATCCAGTGCGAGTACTACGCCCTCGAAGGACTCGGGCAGCTGCTGCGGACGGTGCAGCTCGTTGGGGACAACCTCAACCCCGACCTGATCCTCCTCGGGGTCGTGCTGACGATGTTCGATGCCCGGACCAACCTCGCACAGCAGGTCGTCGAGGAGGTCCGCGACTACTTCGGCCCGCAGGCCTTCACCACGATCATCCCGCGGACGGTGCGCCTCTCGGAAGCACCGAGCTTCGGACAGCCCATCACGGTCTTCGACCCGTCCAGCCGGGGGGCCCGGGCCTACGAGCGGCTCGCTCGTGAGGTGGCTGCGCGGCTCACGCTGCCGGTCGAGGTGCCCGAGCCGAGCCCCGTGGACCGGTTGCGGGCGCGAATCGATGCTGCGGACGACCCAAGGGACGGTCCTGCGACCCCGCGGGACGAGGAGGAGGCGCGGTCATGAGTCGACGCAGCGGGCTCGGACGCGGCTTGGCCGCGCTCATCCCCCCAGGCGGATCGGCACCGACCGACGCGCCGGCCCCGCCGGCGGTCGATGTCGGGCAGCAGCCGCCGGACCCGGACCCCGCGGAGCCACGCGGGACCGGTGTCCACGTCGACTCCCTCGCCGCCAGCGTCGCCGAGGTCCCGATCGATGCGCTGTCGCCCAATCCGAAGCAGCCCCGCGAGGTCTTCGACGAGGAGGAGCTCGAGGGCCTGGCCACGTCCCTCCGCGATGTCGGCATGCTGCAGCCGCTGGTCGTCCGCCCGGGCGGCGACGGCCGGTTCGAGCTGATCGCGGGGGAGCGGCGGCTGCGGGCGGCTCGGCTCGCCGGGATGGACCTGGTCCCCGTCCTGATCCGCCACACCGACGACGCCGACCTGCTCAAGGAGGCGCTCGTCGAGAACATCCACCGGGTCCAGCTCAACCCGCTGGAGGAGGCAGCCGCCTACCAGCAGCTGCTCGAGGAGTTCGGCTTCACGCAGGAGGAGCTCGCGAACCGGTTGGGCCGATCGCGCCCCGCCGTCACCAACGCGCTGCGGTTGCTGTCGCTGCCCCTGAGCGTCCAGCGTCGGGTGGCCGCGGGGGTGCTGAGCGCCGGGCACGCCAAGGCCCTGCTCGCGATCGACGACCCGGAGCTGCTCGGCCGGCTTGCCGACCGGGTCGTCAGGGAGGGACTGTCGGTGCGTGCGACCGAGGAGCTCGTCCGGGTCCGCGTCCTCGACGGTCCGGAGGACACGCGTCCCCGGCGACGACCACAGCGTGCGACCGCACCTGGCCTGGTCGAACTCCAGGACGACCTGTCCGACGCGCTGATGACCCGGGTTCGGATCTCCATGGGGGCCCGCAAGGGCAAGCTCACCATCGACTTCACGACCGTCGACGACCTCGAACGCATCGTCGGCGTGATCGCCGAGGGCCTCGGTGCCACCTCCGGCGACGCCGGCGCGGAGCCGTCGACCCCACGCGGGTCAGGCGACCGCTGACCGCTGCACCTCGGTGATCTCGCCCTGCGGGTCACCGAGCAGCGCGGTGTCCGCCAGGTCGACGAACAACCCCACCGCGACCACACCGGGCAGCAGGCTCAGCGCGACCTCGGCGGCCGCCGGGTCCTCGAGCCCGCCCGGCAGCCGTGCGTCGAGGATGGCGTTGCCGTTGTCGGTCCGGTACTCCTCGTCCTCCGAGGCGCCGGTCCGCACCGTCACCTCGAACCCCCGGTGCTCGAGCTCCCGGCGGACCGGGCTGAGCGCGAACGGCACCACCTCGATCGGCAGGGCGAAGCTGTCCGCGAGCCGGTCGACGAGCTTGTCGCGGGTCGCGATGACGACGAAGCGGTCGGCCAGACCGGCCACGACCTTCTCGCGCAGGTGGGCACCCCCGCCGCCCTTGACCAGGGTCAGGTCGTGGTCGAGTTCGTCGGCGCCGTCGACGCACAGGTCCACCCGCTCGACGTCGGCTGGCTCCAGGAGCGGGATGCCGAGCTCGCGGCACCGGGCAGCGGTGTGCCGGGAGGTCGGGATCCCAGCCACGTCGAGGTGGCGGTCGGCGAGCGCGGTGAGGAAGTAGGCCACGGTGGATCCCGAGCCGAGCCCGAGCCGCATCCCGTCCTCGACGAGCGCGGCCGCTGCCTCACCAACGAGCAACTTCGACCTATCCGAATTCATCTCGAGACCTTCCGCTCGTCGGTTCTCGGCCGGCTACGGGTCGCGCCACTGTGACAGCAGCAACGGCAGCTCTCCGAGCCCCTCGAGCGAGAGGTCCGGGGTCAGTCCGTCGGGGAGGTCTTGCAGGTGCCCCCACGGACCGCGTCGCAGCCAGCACGTCCGCCAGCCGAGCGCGGCTGCCGGGGCGATGTCGTTGTCCACCCGGTCACCGACGTAGATGGCGTCGGTCGGGTCGCTGGTGCCGGCCCGGCCGAGCACGGCGGCGAAGAACGCGGGGTCCGGCTTCTCGCTCCCCAACTCCTCCGAGGTGACGAGGTCGTCGCACGGCACGCCGAGCTCGCGGAGCTGCGCGCTGCGTCGAGCGGGCTGGTTGCCCGCGATCACGACCCGGAAGCCGAGCGACCGCAGTTCCTCGAGGCAGGGCTGGACGTCGGCGTAGACGTCCTCCGAACGGAAGCCGCCGTACCGGCGCTCGTGCTCGTCCTCGAACCGCCGCCAGTCGATGTTGGGCGCCACGTGCGGGAACACCGCCTCGTGGTCCTCGCCCTGCACGATCGCGGCACCGAGGACCGCCGCGAAGGTCAGCGGCGAGACCCCGAGGAGCCCCGCCCACACGGCCCACACGCGGCTCTCGTCGATCAGGACCTCGCCGACGTCGAAGACGACGAGCCGGGGCGCGGGGCCGTCCGGCTCGGGCAGGCCGTCGGGGTCGACCTCGAGGTCGTCGAGGTCCTCCCGCGCCTCGAGGTCGTCGAGGTCGGCCAGCGCCTCCGCACGGTCGTTCTCGACCGTGTCCCCGGTTGCGATCCCACCCCCGGAGGGCGCATCGTCGCCGCGGGCCGGCGGGTCGCCCGCGGTCGCGTGAGGGTCGCCGGTCACCGGGTGGTCGGGGCCAGGCGTCGTCATGGCCGCGCTGTCGTCCGGGCGTCGCGGAGCGCGAGGTCCACGAGTCGTTCGCACAGGTCCGCGAACGCCAGGTCCGCTGCCGCTGCGGCCAAGGGGGCGAGCGAGGTGCGGGTCAGCCCCGGGCAGGTGTCGAGCTCCAACAGCCACGGCTGGCCGGCGTCGTCGACGATCAGATCGGCACGCGAGATGTGCCGGGCGCCGACCGCGTCGTAGGCCCGGGTCGCCGTCTGCTCGCACGCTTGCAGGACGGCGGGGTCGAGGCGGGCCGGCACGTGGAACTCGGTGGCCCCCGCGGTGTAGCGAGCAGCGAAGTCGTAGGCGCCCTCCTTGGGCTGGATCTCGACCGGCGGCAGCGCGTGGCCGTCCAGCACCGTGACCGCCACCTCGGTCCCGGCGACGAAGCCCTCGAGCAGCACGGCGTCCGCATAGCTGAACGCACCGACGATCGCTTGCGGCAGACGCGCGGGTTCGTCGACGATCGTCAGCCCGAGCGAGGAGCCACCCGTGGCGGGCTTCACCACGATGGGGTGGCCGAGCTCGCCGGCGATGCGATCGACCGCAGCGGTCGCGCCCATCTCCCGGAACGCCTGCTGGGTGAGCGTGACCCGCGCGGGGACCGCGATGCCGGCGCGTGCGAACAGGCCCTGCGCGATCGGCTTGTTCCACGCGATCGAGCTGGCCAGCACGTCGGGACCGGTGTAGGGCAGCCCGATCAGCTCGAGCAGCGACTGGATCGTGCCGTCCTCACCGGCGGAGCCGTGGAGCGCGAGGAAGGCGACGTCGAACCCGCCTTCCTCGAGGGTGCGGACGAGCGAGGCGTCCACGTCGAGGCGCGTCACCCGGTGGCCACGGTCGGCGAGCGCGTCCGCGACCCGCCCACCCGAGCGCAACGAGACCTCCCGTTCGAGCGAGATCCCCCCCGACAGGACGGCAACGGAGGTCGGGGTGGTCATGTGGGTCTCCTCCGGGGCGTGGCGGTGGCGTGGCGGTGGCGTGGCGATGGGTGGGCGGTGGGTGGTGGCGGCACGTGCGCGGTGGCGGTGAGGGGCGGCCAGCAGTCACCGACGTCGATGGCGTCGGTCAGCCGCCGAGGCCGGTCGCGCGCCCCGTGGCACGCGGGCGGACCTGCGGCGCGTCGTCCCCGAACACCGCGTGGACGAGGGCGAGCTCCTCGTGCAGCAGCTCCCCGAGCCGGACGACGCCTTCCTCGATGCGCTCCACCTCGGGGTAGCTGAAGCACAGCCGGGCCTGTTCCCCGCCGGCGCCGTCGGCGTAGAAGCCTCGGCCCGGGACGTAGGCGACCCGATGGTTGATGGCCTTCGCGAGCAGGTCCGAGGTGTCGATGCCGCGCGGGACGGTGAGCCAGACGTAGAACGCGCCGGTCGGGACGGTCCAGCTGATCCCGGCTGGCATCTCGTGCGCGAGCGCGCGCAGCATCGTGTGGGCCTTGGTGCGGTAGACCGCCTGGAAGCGTTCGATCTGCTCGCGCCACGGCTGGGTGGCGAGCCAGCGCTCGACGATCATCTGCGTGAGGTTCGACGGGCACAGGTCGCCGGCCTCGCGCAGCAGGATCAGCTTGTCGCGGATGGGGCGGGGCGCGGCGATCCAGCCGGTCCGCACCCCCGGGGCGAAGGTCTTCGACACCGTGCCGACATAGATCACCCGGTCGGGCACGAGCGAGCGCAGCGACGGGAAGGTCTTGCCGTCGAAGTCGAGCAGGCCGTAGGGGTTGTCCTCGACCAGCAGCAGGTCGCGCGTCTCGGCGAGCTCGGCCAACCGGTGGCGCCGATCGACCGACAGGGAGACGCCGGCCGGGTTCTGGTGGTTCGGGATCGTGTAGACGAACGTCGGGCGGCGGCCCTCGGCCTCGAGCTCGTCGAGGACGTCCTCGAGCAGGTCGACCTGCATGCCGTCGGCGTCCATCGGCACGTGGCGCACGTCCGCCTGGTGGCTGGCCAGCGCACCCAGCCCGCCGACGTAGGTCGGTCCCTCCGCCAGCACGATGTCGCCGGGGTCGACGAAGCACTTGGCGATGAGCTCGAGGGCCTGCTGCCCGCCGACGGTCACGACGAGGTCGTCGGTGTGGCCCGGGACCCCTTCGTGGTGCATGACCTCGACGAGCAGTTCGCGGAGCTGCGCACGACCCTGCCCACCGCCGTACTGCAGCGCAGTCGCGCCGTCCTCCCGGATGACGGCGGCGACCACCGCCTCGACGGCGTCCATGTCCAACGCCGAGGTGTCCGGCATCCCGCCCGCGAACGACACCACCTCGGGCCGCGACGCGACGGCGAACAGCGCCCGGATCTCGGACGCGCTCATGCCACGGACCCGCGCGGCGTAGCGCTCCAGGTACGGGTCGGTGTCGAGTCGCACGAGCGGTCTCCGTCGGGACGCCGGCCGGGGCGGGAGACGGCGCCGGTAGCATCGGAGCCTAGCGAGCGCGGGTCGGCCGACCGACCGTGCTCCCCCGCGATCGGGAGGTCCTCAGGCATGCGACAGCCCCCCGCGAGCCTCGTCGGGTCCGTCCTCGACCCGCGTTCGGACGTCGGCCTGCGCCAGGTCGCCGCGGCCACCGACGAGCCCGTCGAGGTGCGTGAGGTCGTCCCCGGCGAGGCGGCCGTGGACCGCTACGTGGCCCCCGGAGGCTGGCGGCGGGGGCTGGTCGGCTTCCTGATCGGGCTGCTGGCGGGCGGGGTGGTCGCCCTGCTGCTGCCGCGCGACGACGGGCCGCGCCGGCGTGACCTGCGGGCCACCGGGTCGCTGGACGCCCCCGTCGCACCGTTGCCACCGGCGGACGGAGCGGCCGCAGCGGCGGACGCGCCGGGTGCCGCCGCACGGGACTGACCGACCGATGACACGGCAGCTGCGGCCGCTGGCGAGCGACGACCTCGCCGTGCTGCCGGCCGGCTGCCGCACGTGTCTGTTCTGGGAGCTCGGCACCCCGGCCCCCGACGATCGCGCCGTCGGGGTGCTCGTCGGCGCGCCACGGGAGGATCCCCCCGCCCGGCCGGTCGAGCGCAAACGCGCCTGGGTGTCCTCACGGGTACAGGACGGCGCCCCTCCGGGACGGGTCGCCCTGGTCGCCGGTGTGGTGGCCGGCTACGCGCTGTTCGGGCCGAGCCGGTCCTTCGCCCGCCGGCGTCCCCCGGTTCCCGCCACGAGCCAGGACGCCGTGCTCCTCGCGACGATGTGGGTCGACCCGGGCCACCGCGACGGGGGGATCGGCCGGCTGCTCGTCCAGGCGGCGATCAAGGAGGCGCTGCGGCTCGACCTCGCCGCGGTGGAGGCGTACGGTGATCGGCGCTTCCACGAGCGCTCATGCGTGTTGCCGGCGATGTGGCTGCTGCACGAGGGCTTCGAGGTGCACCGGGAGCACCCGCGGACACCGCTGTTCCGGATGGACGTCCGCCGTACCGTGCGGTGGGCCGGCTCCCTGGAGCACGCGCTGGAGGGGGTGCTCGAACACCTCCCCCGCCGGGGGCCCGTCCCGGTCCCCGATCGCTTCGAACGGTCGGGGCCGGTGACCGGCTGAGCCGACCGCCACAGACGACCGCCACAGCCGACGCCGTCCCAGCCGACGAGCCCGACCCGAGAGGTGACCGTGCGCGCCTACGGCGAGCTGCTGGCCCACCGGGCCGCGCGGTGGCCGTTGCTGACCTCGACGCTCGCGCGCCTGACGCCGGGGATGATCGTGCTGGCCCTGGTCTACCTGCTCCGTGACGGGGGGTACAGCTTCACCGCCGTCGGGGTGGTCACGGCCGCGCACCAGATCGGGGTCGGACTCGGCTCGCCGCTGCAGGGCCGGCTGGTGGACCGCTTCGGGCAGCGGGCCGTGCTCGTCCCCGACGCCGCCCTCTACCTCGCCGGCACGGTGGCGATCGCGACGCTGGTGCCGCAGGGTACCTCGCTGCCGATCCTCGTCGCGGTGGCCGTCGCGGCCGGGGCCGTGTTCCCCCCGGTCACGCCGTGCTCGCGGGTCCTGCTCTCCGGGTTGTTCCCGAGCGGTCGGCTGCGCGAGGCGGCCTTCGCCCTGTCGTCGATCGCGGTGGAGCTCGGCTTCATCCTCGGACCACTGGTCGCCGTGGCGGTACGCGCGAGCATGGGAGCCGGCGCCGCGGTCGTGGGCGCCGGACTCCTCGCCGCCGCTGGCGCCCTCGGCTACGCGGCGACCGGTGCCGCCGCCGACGTGCCCCGCCGCGATCGGTCGGTGCCGCGCGTCGGGGCGCTGCGGTCCGGGGGGGTGCGCGTGATGGTCCTGGCGCTCGGGTGCATCGCGGTCGCGTTCGGGATCCTCGACGTCGTGGTCCCGGCCGTCGCCGAGTTCGCCGGCCGGCAGGCCGCCGCCGGCCCGCTGATCGCGAGCATCGCCACCGGCAGCCTGCTCGGCGGGCTCGTGTACGGGTCGCGGGTGTGGCCGGGTTCCGCGGTGACCCGGTTGCGGGTCCTCACCGCCGGGTTCACGGTCGGGTTGCTCGCGATCCCGTTGTCGCTCGGGTCGCTCCCGACGTTCGCCGTCGGTCTGTTCGTCGGCGGGCTGTTGCTCGGCCCGACCATGATCTGCGCGTTCCAGTTGATCGACGACCTCGCCCTCGCCGGGACCCAGACCGAGGCGCAAGCCTGGACCCAGACCGCGGTGACCTTCGGGGTGGCCGCGGGCGCGAGCCTCGCCGGCGCGGCCATCGACACGCGCGGGCCGGCGGCGGCCTTCGTCGTCGGGGCGTTGTGCCTCGGGCTCGGCGCCCTCGTCGTGAACCTCCGGCCGGCGCAGCTCGGCAGCGCCGTGCGCGGCTCCGATGCCGCCCTCGCGCAGGCAGCGGTCGACACCACCCGTGCGCCGATGCCGAGCGAGACGACCCGCCCGGCGACGCCGAGCGATGCCCCGGCGCTGCTCAGCCGACCGGAACAGGCGCCGGCGAGCCCACCAGGAACGTGACCATCGCGTCAGTCAGCCCGGTCGCGACGAGCCGCTGGTAGACCGGGTCGGCGAGCGCACGGCCCTCCTGCGGATGTGACAGGTAGCCGGGCGAGATGAGCGCCGCAGGCGCCCGGGACTCGAGCAGGATCGCGGTCGTCGCCGGGTGCACCCGGCAGTCGGCGGTCCCGGTCAGCTCGACGATCCGGTCGACCGCCAGCTGCGCGAGCGTGCGCCCCCGGTCGGAGGTGTCGAGCACCGTGCCGAAGTGGAAGCCGGCGACCCCGCAGGCGAGCGGTGAGGCATGACCGTCGAGGTGGACCGACAGGATCGCCTCGACGTCCTCCGCGTTCGCGTGAGCGGCGCGTTCGGTGGGGGTGGGGGAGGTGCTCGGGCCGCGGCTCAGCACGACGTGGGCGCCGAGCGCCGACAGCTGGCCCTCGACGAGTGCGGCGATCCGCCAGGTGACCTCGTGCTCGCGGATGCCGTCGGGTCCGGTCAGGCCGGGGTCGGCGACGCTGTGCCCGGGGTCGACCATGACGCGCGCGCCGGCGACCGACAGCCGCGGGGGCCGGCGCAGCGCCTCACGCTCCCGGACCGCCACCACCGAGGCGACCTGGTGACGCCGCTGCAGCCGCCGGAGCAGGTCGACGGTGGCCGGACCGGCGATCCCGTCGACGTCGAGCCCGACGTTGAGCTGGAACTCGCGGACCGCGTCGAAGGTCTGGGGGCCGTAGAGCCCGTCCTCGTAGCCGGCGTCGAAGCCGAGGCGGGTGAGCCGGCGCTGCAGGTCCTGGACGTCGTCGCCGTGCAGCAGCGGCCGGGTCACGTACAGCATGCGGTCACCCAGGTGGTACGACGCGCCGATCAACGCGCGCCAGGTGTCGTCCCCGACCATGCCGTCCGCGGTGAGGCCGCGCGTCTGCTGGAAGGCCCGCACGGCGGCGCGGGTCCCCTGGGCGAAGACCTCGATGTCGTCCGGGCACGCGTGGCCGAGGTCCCCGAGGCGGCGCTGGAGGTCCTCCACCTCGGGACCGACGTGACCCAGCCCGAACGGTTCCATGGCCGTGCAGCCTATGCCCCGCGGGCCGGCGCGCCGACCGCGGGGAACGAGCGGCGGGGCCACGGCGCCGCGACGCGGACCGCGGGGAGCGAGCGGTGAGGTCGCGGCGCACCGGCGCGGATGCACGGGAGACGCCATCACGGGATCGCGAGCGTCCAGGCGTCACCGCTCGGGGTGAAGCCGAGGCGTTCCAGGTAGCGCCGGTGGACCGAGGTGTCGGCCCCCGTCGTCACGGTGCGGATCCCCCGGGTCGCGAACGGCCCGTGCGGCCCGAACACGTGGGCGCCGGCCTGGAAGTCGCGGTGGGCCGGGACGACGTAGTCGAGGTCGACGACCGCGGTGCCGTCCCCCGGGGCGCGGACGAGCACGGCGCCGACCGGCTGCGCGTCGCGCAGGACGACGAAGGCGACGTGGTCGTCACGGACCCCGTCGAAGTGGGGCTGGGACCGGGCGATGTCGTCCGCGTGGAAGCGGAGGAACCGGGGCAGGTAGACCCCATCGGTCGGCCACTCGACGACCTCGAAGTACGATTCCGCGGCCCGCTCGCGCCACATCTTCCACAGGTAGTACACGTCGATGACGACGATCGCGCCGTTGGTGAACACGACCGGCGCGGAGTCGATCAGCACGCCGTAGAGGGTGAAGACGAAGGCGCCGACGAGGTTGATGACCCGCAGCTTCAGCACCGAGGCCATCAGCAGGCTGAGGACGATCAGTGCCGAGGCGAGGTAGCCGATCAGCTCCACGACGTCGGGCAACGACGCGCCTTTCGCGGGGCCCGCGACCGCCGACAGCGGACCCGGACGACGATCCTGCGAGCCTACTGGGACGGGTCGTCACGGCGTGGAGCGGCTCGTGACGCGCCACCGCCCGGCGGCACGGACCGGGTGCACCGGGCCCACGCGACACCGGGCGGTGGCGCGCTGGTGGGGTCGTGCGCAGGCTCAGCCGACGTAGGCGGCGAGGTCCTTCAACAGCGCGGCCTTGCCCTTCGCGCCGACGATGCGCTTGTCGGGCTGGCCGTCCTTGAACACCAGCAGGGTCGGGATCGACATGATCCCGTACTGGCGCGCGGTGCCCGGGTTCTCGTCGACGTTGAGCTTGACGACCTTCAGCGCCTCGGCCTGCTCGGAGGCGATCTCGTCGACGATCGGGCTGACCATGCGGCACGGTCCGCACCACTCGGCCCAGAAGTCCACGAGCACGGGCTTGTCCGAGGCGAGCACCTCGGCGTTCCAGTCGGCGTCGGTCACGGGGGTGGCGCCCATGCGGCGATCCTTCGGGTCGGCAGCAGCGGCAGCCTGCCGCTGGGTCGGTCGGAGAGGGTAGGGGCCCGTGCCGGGGCCACCGGCGTCCTACAGGTCCGCGGTGGTCGGCTCGGCCGCCGGTGGCGCGGCCACGACGTCGCTGGCGCCGGCGAGGTAGCGCTCCGCGTCGATCGCGGCGCGGCAGCCGGTCCCCGCGGCGGTCACCGCCTGGCGGTAGGTGTGGTCCATCACGTCGCCGCAGGCGAACACGCCCGGGACGTTGGTGGCGGTGGTCGGTTCGTCGACGACGAGGTAGCCCTCGTCATCGGTGTCGAGCACCCCCGCGAACAGCCAGGTGTTCGGGATGTGGCCGATCGCGAGGAACAGCCCGTCGGCGGGCAGGTCCCGCTGCTCACCGGTGACCGTGTCGGTCAGCGTGAGCGACGACAGCAGCCCGTTCTCGCCGTTGACGCGCGAGACGGTCGCGTTCCAGACGAACTCGACCTTGTCGTTCTTGAACGCGCGCTCCTGGAGGATCACCGACGCACGCAGCGCTTCGCGGCGGTGCACGACGGTCACCTTGGAGGCGAACTTCGTCAGGAAGATCGCCTCCTCCATCGCGGAGTCGCCGCCGCCGACGACCACGACGTGCTTGTCGCGGAAGAAGAACCCGTCGCAGGTCGCACAGGCGGAGACGCCGGCACCCCACAGCTCGTCCTCGCCTGGGACGTCCAGCCGGCGGGGCTTCGCGCCGGTCGCGACGATCAGGGAGCGGGTCTGGATGGTCTCGCCGGAGGCGGTCGTGAGGGTGATCGGCTGCTGTTCGACGTGCGCCTCGACGATGTCCTCGGTCACGTACCGGGTGCCGAACCGGGCGGCCTGCTGCCGCATGTTCTGGATCAGCTCCGGGCCCATGATCCCGTCCGGGAACCCGGGGAAGTTCTCCACGTCGGTCGTCAGCGTCAACTGGCCGCCGGTCGGCCCGCCGTCGACGACCCCTTCGACCAGCACCGGTTCGAGGTTCGCGCGCGCCGCGTACAGCGCCGCGGTGAGCCCGGCGGGGCCGGACCCGACGATCACCACCTCGTGGATCCGGTCGAAGAGCGCGCGCTCCGTCGCAGGGTCGGTGCCGGGGTCGCTGGCGGTGGCGTCGTTCGACAGGGTGATCGGGAGGGACATGCGTGACCTCGTCGCGGGAGACAGGTGGATGGGAGACGGGTGGATGGGAGACGGGTGGGTCGCGGGGGCGGTCCGGCGCATCGGTCCGCGGGCGGTCCGCGGCCGCCGCGCGTGTCGTGGGGGGCAACGAGGGTCGCGCGGCGGACATTCCCGCCCCCCGTGCCCGGTGGCACGGTCCGCGCGTGCGCCGGCCCCCTATCCTCGCGGCGTGAGCGCCTCCACCCCCACCTGCCCCCGCCACCCGGACGTGGAGACACGGCTGGCGTGCTCAGCGTGCGCGACCCCGATCTGCCCGGACTGCGGCCACGAGGCGGTGATCGGCTACCAGTGCCCCGACTGCGCCCGGCCGTCAACCGGCGACGCATCCGGCCCCCCCGCCGGGCAGCGGTCGTCGACCTCCCGTCGAGGTGGTGGGTTCAACCCCTTCGGCGGGGCGCGCACCGGGGGTGGACGTCAGGGGACCCGGCCGGGGGGCGGCCACGACGGTGCCCGCCTGCCGACGGCGGTCGGGACGCGGGCGACGGTCGTCGGGCTCGCCGCGGCGGTGGTCGGTGGGCTCGTGCTCGGGCCCGTGCTCGCGCAAGGTGCGCTGTTCCTGCTGTCGTCGGGGGTCGTCGGCTGGTTGGTCGCCCGGGCGGTGTTCTGGGCCGCCGAGGAGCGCAGCTCGGCCTACCTGCGGGCGCTCGCGCTGACCTGCGCCGGGTTCACCGTGGCCGTGGGCCTCGTCGTCGCCAGCACCACCGCCGCACCTGCGGGTGCGCGGTTGCTGGCGTACCCGGCGGCGATCTACGGCGGCTGGATCTGCGTCCGCGCACGCTGACGCGCCCCTCGGGGGCCGGTCGCGCCGCGTCGCGCCCGTGTTGGTCAGCGTTCGGCGGCGGCCAGGACGCGACAGTCGTCACGGGCGACGACCCACACCTGCGACCCGGTGAACCGGTCGGTGGCGTCGGGGACCACCAGCACGTACGCCACGGCGGGCTCGTCGTCGAAGGTCACGAGCTCCACGTAGGCGGGGATCGCCGGGGCGTCGGCCGGACGTTCGGTGGTCAGCACCGGGGTGAGGCAGCCGCTCACGGCCGTGCGCTCGGCGGGCAGCAGCGCGAGCAGCGCCGCGCCGGGGTCGGGGGTCGCCGCTGGCCCGCTCGGGTCGTCCGACGCGACCCCGGTGTCGAGATCGATCGTGGCGCCGAGCTCCGCGGCCCAGCGCTCGGCGAGCACCGTCCCCTCCCGCTCGCCCAGCCGCTCGCCCGCGAGCGTCCGCGCGGCGGGGACGGCGAGCAGGTCGTCGACCTCGCCCCGTGCGAGCGCGCGGCCGCTCGGCACGACCTCGGGGCCCGTCACGCCGGCCCCGGCGTCCTCGGCAGCCGCCACCTCGGCGCCGTCGTCCTCCTCGGCGAGCGCGCCGCCCGCGGTCTCCTCGGGGGCGCCCTCTGCGGCCTCCTCGTCGAGGACGTCGCGATCGCTCATCGGGCCGACGTCGTCCACGGCGTCCTCGGCGTGCTGTTCGCCGGCGTCGTCGAACACCTCCACGTCCCCGGAGGCCACCTCCGCGGCGTCGTCGGCGCCGAACGGGCTGACGACGCTCACGGCGACCACGAGCAGCAGCAACGAGGCGGCGACGCCCCCGAGCGCGGGCACCCAGCGCCAGCCACGGGTCCCGCTCGCCCGGGCCTCGCGGCGGGCGCGTGCGGCAGCTGCTTCGTCGGCGGCGATGCGCTCCA
>SLMP01000104.1 GCA_007133465.1 Nitriliruptoraceae bacterium
GACGCGAGGACGCACGACGAGGAGGCCGGCATGCCGTTCCCGAAGGCGGACCACATCTGGATGGACGGTGAGCTGGTCGACTGGGACGCGGCCACCGTCCACGTGCTCACGCCCACCCTGCACTACGGCTACGGGGTGTTCGAGGGCATCCGCGCGTACCCGACCGACCGGGGGCCGGCCGTGTTCCACCTCCGCCCGCACGTCGCGCGGCTGCTGCGCTCCGCCCGGCTCTACCCACCGCTCGACACCGTGCCCTACACGGTCGACGATCTCGTCGAGGTCATCCTCGACCTCATCCGCGTCAACGGTCACGAAGGCGGCTGCTACATCCGGCCGACGATCATCCTCGGCTACGGGGAGATCGGGCTCAACCCGTTGCCGTCCACCCCGCAGACGATCATCGCGACCTGGGAGTGGGGCACCTACCTCGGCGAGGAGGCGCTGGTCAACGGCGTCCGGGTGATGATCAGCTCCTACCGGCGCATCGGCAAGAACACGATCCCGCCGGCGGGCAAGGCCAACGGGCAGTACCTCAACTCGTCGCTCGCGAAGGTCGAGGCGCTGCGGGCCGGCTACGACGAGGCGATCATGCTCTCCGAGGACGGGTTCGTCGCCGAAGGCACCGGCGAGAACCTGTTCATCGTCACCGACGGCGTCATCAAGACCCCACCGCTGCACGACGGTCCCCTCGGCGGCATCACCCGCGCGTCCGCGATGACGATCGCCCGTGACCTCGGCTACGAGGTGGTCGAGACGAGCCTCGTCCGCAGCGACCTGTACCTGGCCGACGAGATGTTCCTGACCGGTACGGCGGCCGAGCTGACACCGGTGCGGGAGATCGACGGCCGTACCATCGGACCGCGCGGTCCGGTCACCGAACGGATCCAGGCCACCTTCATCGACACCGTCCGGGGCCGGGTGGACCGCTACCAGGACTGGCTCACCTACGTCGACTGAAGGATCGAACGTGCCGTCGTTGCGCTCCCGGATCGTCCGTCGCGGTCTCGTCGTGGCCGTGACCGCCCTGCGGTCGACCGGAACCGGCGCGCCCGACCCCGACGGGTCGGAGGAGGACCTGGAGGCCTACGCGCTGCGCCTGCGGACGCAGATGGAGGAGCTCGCCACCAAGTTGCCACCGATGCGTGGCGCGCACGCACTGGCCTCGACGGACGCGCCCGTCCGCTCGCTGTGGGTCGCGAGCGAACGGGTCGTGGCCGACCTCGCCGCGCGGGAGCGCATGGAGCCCGACCTCCTCGTCGACCCCGAGCTCGGGCTCGCCGACGTGCTGACCCGGGCCGACCGGGTCACGCTGCACCTGCACGGCGGCGGGTACTGCATGGGGTCGCCGGAGACCCACCGCGGGCTCGCGAGCGCCCTGTCGCGCACCTCCCGTGGGCCGGTGCTGATGCCCGACTACCGGCTCGCGCCGGAGCACAAGTACCCGGCGGCGCTCGATGACGCGATGGAGACCTACCGGTGGCTGGTCGAGGAGCGTGACGTGTCGCCGCAGCGCATCGCGATCACCGGCGATTCGGCGGGCGGTGGCCTCGCCGCCTCCCTGATCGTCCGGCTGCGCGACGACGAGCTGCCCGGCCCGGCCTGCTACGCCGGCATGTCGCCGTGGACCGACCTCGCGGCGACCGGCGGGTCGATGCAGGAGCTCGCGTCGGTCGACCCGTGGCTGACGGCCGCGCTGGTCAAGCCGGCCGGGCGCGGCTACGCCGGCACGGTCCCGCTCGAGCACCCCTACGTCTCGCCGCTCTACGCCGACCTGCACGGCCTGCCGCCGCTGCTCGTGCACATCGGCTCGGACGAGATCCTGCTCGACGACGCGCGCCGGTTCGTCGAGAAGGCCCGGGAGCACGGCGTCGACGCCTCCCTCGGCCGCTTCGAGGGCCTCTGGCACGTCTTCCACGCCTTCCCGGGTCTGCCGGAGTCCCGCGACGCGCTCCGGGAGATCGGCGCGTTCATCCGCCGCCACACCGCCGAGGTACCGGTGCGCCGCTCCGCTTGAGGAGACGTCGCCTCGCCGCGCCATCCCCGGGGCGGCGGTGCTAGCGTCCGGAGGCTCGCCTGCCGCGGGTGCGGCGGCGCGCAGGAGTACCGCGATGGTCGCGACCACCCCACCGACGATCCGCTCGATCGCCCCTGATGAGGTGGATCGGTTCCTCGCGGCGTTCTCGCTGGTGTTCGCCAGCGAGCCGACCGAGCACCAGCTGCGTCGCGCCGAGCGGCGGCTGGACCCGGACCGGTCCTTCGTGGCCGTCGCCAGGGACGAGGTCGTCGCGACGGGCGGCGCCTACCCCTTCGACCTGGCGCTGCCTGGTGTCACGCCGGTCCCGTGCGCCGGCGTGACCCTGATCTCGGTGCGGCCCGACCACCGCCGCCGTGGTCTGCTCACCCGGTTGCTGCGGAACATCCACGACCAGGCCCGCGAGCGGGGGGAGCCGTTCGCGGCCCTGTGGGCGTCGGAGAGCCCGATCTACGGCCGGTTCGGGTACGGACCGGCGATCCCGACCCTGGAGCTCGAAGCCCGCCGAGCGCACGTCCGCTTCGCCGTGCCGGCGCCGGTCCAGGACGTCGTGCTCGTCGACACGGCCGTGGCCCGGCGTGCGCTGCCGCCGATCCGCGAGGCCGTCCGGGCGCACCGACCCGGGCTGTTGTCACGCTCCGAGGCGTGGTGGGACACCCTCCTCGACGACGACCCGGTCGCGGAACGCGACGGCGCCGGGCAGCGCTGTCACGCGCTCGTGCCGGGGCGCGGCTACGCGCTCTACCGGATCGCCCCGAGCTGGACCGACGGGGTCCCCGACGGCACCGTGCGGGTCCGCGAGCTGCACGCCACGGACCCGGAGGCGGCCGCAGCCCTGTGGGCGTTCGTGACCGACCTCGACCTGACCAGCCGCATCGTCGCGGGCAGCCGCCCCGTCGACGATCCGGTCCTCGCGATGATCGAGGACACCGCACGGCTGACCGTCACGCAGGGCTGGCCGCTGTATCTGCGCCTGCTGGACCTGCCGGCAGCGCTGACCGCCCGTCGGTACGCGGCGGACGGCCAGCTCGTCCTCGAGGTGAGCGACGCCCACCTGCCCGACAACGCCGGCCGGTGGGAGCTGACCGTCGAGGGCGGCGTCGCGACCTGCCGGCGGCGTGACCGCGCCCCCTCGCTGTCCCTCGACACCCGTGAGCTCGCGACGGTGGTCCTGGGTGGGGTACGGGTGTCGCAGCTCGCTGCGGCCGGGCGCATCGGGGTGCACGATACGGACGCGGTCGCGCGGTTCGACACGATGCTCGCGACGCCGCTGGCGCCGTGGCACGAGGGCATGTTCTGATGGCCACGCCGGCGACCACGGCGCTGGCGAGGATCTCGCACGTGGAGGGGCGGACATGACGAGCGAGCTCCAACCGGTCCGCGTGGCCGAGGACGATCTGCTGGAGTTCTCCAAGGCGGTCGCCCGCCACTTCTACGAGAGCGAGGAAGGGGACAGCGTCGCCCTGTTCGCGGACCTCTTCCGCCAGCGCTACCGCGCCTGGTGGATCCAGGATCCGGACCGCAGCCGGGTCGTCGGCAACCTCGGGGTCATCGAGAACGACCTCAGCCTCCCTGGCGGTGCCCGCCTGCCCCAGGCGGCGATCACCGCCGTCGGGGTGGCGCAGACGATGCGGCGTCGAGGGCTGCTGCGCGCCATGATGGCCGCCTGCCTCGACGAGGCGGTCGAGCGCGAGGAGCCGGTCGCTTCGCTGTTCGCGTCCGAGACCCCGATCTACGGCCACTACGGCTTCGGGCTCGGCGCCGCCTGTCACGCCTACCGCATCGACACGCGGCGGGTGGCCTTCCACGACCCGGTCGACGTCCGGCTCGTCGAGGAAGCCGCCCCCCAGGAGGCGTTCGAGACGTGGCCGACGATCTTCGAGCGCCTCCGCGACACGCGCGGCGGGGGCGCCGGTTCCACCCCGGAGCAGTGGCGGCTCGCCACGCTCGAGGACCCGCCGTCCTGGGCGGAGGGCGCGAGTCCGCGCCGCCTCGTCCACGTCCCGGGTCGCGGGTTCGCGCGCTACCGCCTCAAGGGCGCGGAGGATGACCTGCTGCCGACCGGTGAGGTCCAGCTCGCCGACCTGGTCGCGACCGACCCGGAGGCGGAGGCCGCCCTGTGGCAGCACGTCTGCGGCATCGACCTCATGGCGACGGTGCAGGTGCACCTGCGCCCGGTGGACGATGTGCTGCCGGAGCTCGTGACGGACCGGCTGGCACTGAACACGCGGTTCGGGCCGCCCTTCTACGTCCGGATGCTCGATGTCCCGCGCTGCCTGACGGCCCGGTCCTACCTCGGCGAGGGCGGCGCGGTGCTGGAGGTGGTCGACCCGGAGGGCCGGGCCGGAGGCCGGTTCGCGCTGGAGGTCGGCCCCGACGGGGCGGACGTGCGTCCGACCGACCGGGAGCCGGATGTCGTGCTGCCGGTCGCGCTGCTCCCGGGCCTGTGGCTCGGGGCGGTGCGTGCCACGACGCTCGCGGGAGCCCGCCGGATCGAGGAGCGCCGCACCGGCGCCGCGAGCGCGCTCGATCGGCTGTTCGCCGTCGAGCGCGCGCCGTGGACGACGCTCGTGTTCTGATCCCGGCCGCCGGTCGCTGCCGGACGCCGTCCGGCGCACTACCGTCTGGCGCCGAGCACCCTGCCGTGATCCTGGAGGATCCCCGTGGCCAACGTGTACAAGAAGATCGAACTGGTCGGTTCGAGCCGCGACGGCGTCGACGACGCGATCCGTCGGGCGATCGCGAAAGCTGGTGAGTCGCTGCACAACCTCGACTGGTTCGAGGTCAAGGAGATCCGCGGCTGGATCCAGGACGGGGTCCCGCAGCACACCCAGGTCACCCTGCAGGTGGGTTTCCGGCTCGACGACTGATCGCCGGCGCAGCGGTCCGTGGCTCCGAGCCACGCGTCCGGGCGCCCGCACGGTTCGACATCGGTCCCGCGTGGTCGCTACCGTCCCCGCGTGCGACGGGATGACCGTCGTGCCCTCGCAGGAGCGACATGTCCGCCACCTCGCACCCCGTGACCGGCCTCGGCCGGTCGGTGCGCGCGCGTGCCGTCATCATCATCGGATCGCTCCCGTAGCCGGTGCGTGCCGGGCTGCGGGAGCGGCCCGGACCTCCCGGTGTCGCTCCTGGCCCGGTTCCCCCGACGGGACCAGGAGAGGCTGAAGACCGTGAGCACTTCGAACGCCGGCGCCGGCGCGACCTCCTCCCCGGCCGGACCGGAGACCGCTGCCCGTCCGGGCGATGCGCCGCTGCCGGCGCCGCGCCCTGGTCTCGACCTGTACGACACGACCTTGCGGGACGGCACCCAGCGCGAGGGGGTGACCCTGTCCGTCGAGGACAAGCTGCGGGTCGCCCGCCGCATGGACGAGCTCGGCGTCGCCTACGTCGAGGGTGGCTGGCCGGGCGCGAACCCGAAGGACACGGAGTTCTTCGCGCGCGCCGCTGACGGGGAGCTGGTCCTCGACCATGCCACGTTGGTCGCCTTCGGCATGACCCGTGGGGCCAACCGCGCGGCCGAGGACGACCCGCTGCTGCGGGCGCTCGTGGACGCCCGCACCGACGTGATCTGCCTGGTCGGCAAGTCCTGGGGTTACCACGTCGACGAGGCGCTCGTGGTCCCGAGGGCGGAGAACCTCGCGATGGTGGCCGACTCGATCCGCTACCTGCGGTCGCTCGGCAAGCGGGTGTTCTTCGACGCCGAGCACTTCTTCGACGGCTTCGTGCGCGACCAGGCGTACGCCCGCGAGGTCGTGCTGACCGCCGCGGAGGCCGGCGCCGAGTGCGTGGTGCTGTGCGACACCAACGGCGGGGCGATGCCGTGGGACGTCACGGAGATCGTCCACGGGTTCGTCGGCGAGCTGTCCTGCGACGTCGGGCTGCACTTCCACGACGACGGTGGCTGCGCGGTGGCGAACTCGCTGCTCGGGATCGAGGCCGGCGCGGTCCACGTCCAGGGCACGGCGAACGGGCTCGGTGAACGGTGCGGCAACGCGAACCTGTTCACCATCCTCGCCGACCTGCAGCTCAAGCGTGGCGTTCCGCTGGTCGCCCCGGCGCAGCTCGAGCGGCTCACGGAGATCAGCTACACGATCGCGGAGCTGTGCAACCAGGGCACGCCGGCCGTCGCGCCCTACGTCGGCCACACCGCCTTCAGCCACAAGGCGGGCCTGCACGCCTCCGCGCTGGCCAAGGCGCCGGACATGTACCAGCACATCGACCCCGACGACGTCGGCAACCGCCAGCGGTTGGTCGTCAGCGAGCTGGCCGGTCGCTCGAACATCGTGCTCAAGGCGCGCGAGTTCGGCGTGGAGGTGGACGACGACCAGGCCCGCGGGGTGCTCGCGGAGGTCAAGCGGCGCGAGGCGGCGGGCTGGACCTACGAGGCGGCGGACGCTTCCTTCGAGCTGCTGCTGCGCCGCGTCGCCGGCTTGCTCCGTCCGGAGGACGAGCCCTTCACCTCGCAGCACTACCGCGTCAGCGTCGCGGGCGGGGACGCGGACGCGCTGCCCGGCGAGGGCCCCGCAGAAGCGATCCTGGCCGTCGAGGTGGCAGGGATCCGCAAGCTCGGCGCCGGGGAGGGCAACGGA
This sequence comes from Nitriliruptoraceae bacterium, assembly GCA_007133465.1. GTDB lineage: Bacteria > Actinomycetota > Nitriliruptoria > Nitriliruptorales > Nitriliruptoraceae > SLMP01. The sequence continues at coordinate 6,625 of SLMP01000104.1, forward strand.
CCGGTCGACGCGCTCGACCGCGCCTTCCGCAACGCCGTCAACGGCACGTGGCCGCAGCTCGACCGCGTGCACCTGTCGGACTACAAGGTGCGCATCCTCGAGGCGACGGCCGGCACGAACGCGACGACCCGCGTGCTCGTCAGCTCGACCGACGGGACCGACGTCTGGGACACCGTCGGGGTCCACCCGAACATCGTGGAGGCGTCGTGGCTCGCGCTCTCCGACGCCTACACCCACGCCATCATGCGGCCGGGCTGGACCGGCTGACGGCCGTCAGCCCGCGGTGAGGCGCAGCCCGACCTCGCCGCCGGGGCGGCCACGGCGGCGCAGGCCCGAAAGACCGAGGAACGCACGCGCTTGCCAGCCGTACCGGCGCACGAGCCGCTGACGGACCGCGTCGACCTCGGCCTCCAGCACGGCGCCCTCGGCCGGGAGGGCCTCCCCGTGGACCCGGCCCCGCGCGTCGCAGGGGGCGACCGTGCAGCGTGGGTCACGCCGGAGGCGCTTGACCTTGCCGGAGGTCCCGTCGGTGTAGACCAGGAGGGTCCCGTCCGGCTGCGGGACGAACCACACCGGGGTGGGGACGGGCTCCCCGCTCCGGCGGAAGGTGGTCAGCGCCACGTACCGCTCGTCGGCGAGCCGCTCGGCGAGGGTCGGTCCGGTCTGCACGCGCGCTCCCTGCTCTGGGGGTGCCGGGCGCCGAGAGTACGCTTCGCGGCGTCGAGGAGGCGTCGTGGTCACCGAGGTTCGCCGGTTCGTCCGGATCCTGCACGAGGGACAGCCCCGCTACGCGGTGCTGGCCGGCGCCGAGGTGGCGCTCATCGACCCGCACCCGTTCGCGGCCCACCGGTTGACGGGGGAGCGGGTGTCGCTCGAGGGGCTCCGACTGCTCGCGCCGGTGATCCCGTCCAAGGTCGTCTGCGTCGGCAAGAACTACCGGGCGCACGCCGACGAGATGGGCGGCGAGGTCCCCGACGCGCCGCTGCTGTTCCTCAAGCCCTCCTCATCGGTCGTCGGTCCTGGCGATGCGATCCGGCTGCCGACCGACAGCAGTGACGAGGTCCACCACGAGGCCGAGCTCGCCGTGGTCATCGGCGCGCTGCTGCAGCGCGTCACCCCGGAGCAGGCGATGGCCGGGGTGTTCGGCTACACCGCCGCGAACGACGTCACCGCCCGCGACTGGCAGCGCCGCGAGTCGCAATGGTTCCGGGCGAAGGGCTTCGACACCTTCTGCCCGCTCGGCCCCGCCATCGCCGCGGGACTCGACCCTGGTGACCTGCGGGTCCGCTGCTACGTCGACGGTGAGCTCCGTCAGGACGGCTCCACCGCGGATCTGCTGGTCGACGTGGCCACCTTGTTGAGCGAGATCTCGCACGTCACGACACTGCTGCCGAGCGACGTGGTCCTCACCGGCACCCCCGCCGGGGTCGGACCACTGCTGCCCGGCCAGACCGTCCGGGTCGAGGTGGAGGGCATCGGGGCGCTCGACAACCCGGTCGTCGACCGCGATGCGCCGGTCCGCGGTGACGGCCAAGGCCGCTGACCGCTAGCCGCGGTCGTCCATCGCCCGCGTTGCTCGGTGCGTTCCCGGCACGCCATGCTTCCCGCTCCCCTCCCGCCGTCCGCTCCCGTTCCTCGAAGGTCGTTCCATGCGTGCGTCGTTCCGTCCGCTCACGTCCGCTCGCCTGCTCGTCGCGGCCGCCGTGCTGTTGCTCGCCGCCGGGTGCGCGTCCGGGCCGACCGCCAGCCCCGATCTGCCCGACGACCTCGGGTCGCCGGTGGCGGCGCCGGTCGTCGAGGTCGACGACAACGTCTTCGTGCCGGCCGAGGTGGTCGTGACGGCCGGCACCGAGGTCCGCTGGGAGTGGGTCGGACGGGCCGCCCACGACGTCGAGGGCGAGGGCTTCGCGAGCGACATCCAGGTCGAGGGCACCTTCAGCCACACCTTCGACACCGCCGGGACCCACCCGTACATCTGCACGCTGCACCCCGGGATGGACGGCACCGTCTACGTCGTGCCGTCCGACTGACGGGGCGTCAGCCGCCTGCCGCCCGCCGACGTTCCAGGGAGCCCCGTGCGGCGCGGCGCGCCACCTCGGGGTGTCAGACGCGCGCCGGTTCGCGGCTGCCGGCGAGCTGCCCACGCATCTCCGCGGCGTACTGGTCGGCGTTGAGCCCGGCGAGCAGGTGCAGGGTGCCGTCGCCGACCTCGACCATGCCGCCGATGCCGGCGGCGGTCAGCGCCGCGTCGTCGACCGGGGACACGTCGGCGACGACGACGCGGAGCCGTGTCTCCGCGGCCGACTCGACCTTGCGGATGTTGCCGGCGCCGCCGAGCGCCGCGATGACGTCGCGGGCCTTCTCCGGGGCGAGGGTGTCGCGCAGTTTCGGCTCGACGCCCTTGGGCTTGTGGGACACCGACGGCACGTCGGCCTCCGACAGCTCGGCGTCCTCGCCCGCGGTCTCGAGGTACTCCTCCATGTCGGTCTTGAGGTTCTCCGCCCGTGGACCGAAGATCGCCTGGACGTTGTTGCCGACCACCACGACGCCTGCTGCGCCGAGCGCCTTGAGGCGGTCCTGGTCGGCCTTGTGGACATCGGCGACGCCGACGCGCAACCGGGTGATGCACGCGTCGAGGTCAGCGATGTTGCTCTTGCCGCCGAAGGCCAGGGTCAGCTGCCGGGCGAAGGTGTCGGCCGCGTCGTCGCGAGCGGACTCGACGTCGGCGGTCTCCTCCTCACGGCCGGGGGTCGTGAGGTTGAGCTTCGTGATCAATGTGCGGAACACGAGGTAGTAGATCGCGAAGTAGGCCGGACCCCAGACGAACACCATCCACGGGCGCGTGCCGAGCGCGGCGAACAGCGCGAAGTCGATGAAGCCGTGGGAGAACGTGTACCCGAGCAGCGCACCGGAGAGGTACATCAACGGGAACGCGAGACCGGCGAGGATGATGTGGACCACGTAGAGGACCGGGGCGACGAACAGGAAGGTGAACTCGAGGGGCTCGGTGATGCCGGTCAGGAACGAGGTCAGCGCCGCGGACAGCATGATCGAGCCGGTCCGCACACGGTTCTCGGGCTTCGACGTCTGCCAGATCGCGAGCGCCGCACCGGGCAGGCCGAACATCTTGAACAGGAAGCCGCCGCCGAGCCGGCCGGCCTCCGGGTCGCCGGCGAAGAAACGGGTCAGCTCGCCGGTCACCACCGTGCCGTCCGCCGCCGTGAACGAGCCCACCTCGAAGAAGAACGGGGCGTTCCAGATGTGGTGCAGCCCGAACGGCAGCAGGGACCGCTCCACCGTGCCGTACAACCAGACGCCGAGCGCTGGCTGGCTCTCCGAGGCCCAGACGGAGAAGACGTCGATCACGTTCTGGATCGGGGGCCAGATGAAGCTGAGTACCACCCCGAGCGCGATCGCGGCGAAGGCGGTGATGATCGGTACGAACCGCTTGCCCGCGAAGAAGCCGAGGTAGGGCGGCAGCGAGATGCGGAAGAAACGGTTGAACAGCAGGCCGGCGATCAGGCCGACGATGATGCCGCCGAACACGCCGGTGTCGAGCGTCTCGATCCCGGTGACGACCCGTGTCTCTGCGCCGATCTCTCCGGCGACGACTCCCATCGTCGCGTTCATGACGAGGAACCCGACGACGGCCGAGAGCGCGGCGACGCCGTCGTTCTTCGCCATCCCGAGCGCGACCCCGATCGCGAAGATCAGGGCCATGTTGGCGAAGATCGGCTCACCCGACGCCTGCATGATCTCCAGCAGGATCCGTACCGGCGCGACCAGGTCGATCCCGCGCTCCGCGGTTCCGGACAGGACGGCCCCGCCGACGCCGAGCAGGATGCCCGCCACCGGCAGGATCGACACCGGCAGCATCAGCGACTTGCCGATCTTCTGCAGGAAGCCGAAGGCGGTACTGCCCGCGTTCTTCAAGCGCGACGGTGCGGCGGGTTCGGTCGCGGTGGCCATCGGGGCCCTCCTTGTCGCGGCGGTCGTGCGGTCGGTCCGAAGGACCGGCCATCGGCAGGTCAGGTGCTGGAGGTGCTCGATGGATCGGTGATGGGCGGCGGGTCGCCGGCCGACGTGTCGGACGTCACGGCGTTGCGCACGGACGCGTCGGTGGTCGCGGTGGCCGTCGTCTGGAGGGCGTCGGTCGACGCGCCGACGACGGATCCCTCGTCGTCTTCGCGATCGAGGGGCACGAGTGCCCGGACCGCGGCGGCGGTGTCCTGGGTCAGCGCCTCGGCAGCGAGGAGCTGGCAGTCCGCGAGCGACAAGCCACGGATCTGCGCCTTGACGCTCGGGATCGTGGGGATCGAGACGCTGAGCTCGTCGACCCCGAGCCCGACGAGCAGTGGCACGGCCTGCGGGTCGGCGGCGATACCGCCGCAAACGCCGACCCACTTGCCGCGGTCGTGCGCGGCGTCGACGGCCAGCTGGATCAGGCGCAGCACCGCCGGGTTGAGCCCGTCGACCTGCGGGGCGAGCTTCGGGTGCCCGCGGTCCATGGCCAGCGTGTACTGGGTGAGGTCGTTCGACCCGATCGAGAAGAAGTCGACCTCGGCGGCGAAGGTCGGCGCCATGATCGCGACCGACGGGACCTCCACCATGATGCCGAGCGGCACCGAGCCGACGCCGAGGCGCTCGCTCTCCTCCTCGAACACCCCGCGGGCGGCGCGCCACTCCGGCAGCGTCGCGATCATCGGGAACATCACGTGCAGACGGGCGCCCGCGTCCGCGGCCCGCAGGATCGCACGGACCTGTGTGCGCAGGATCTCCGGGCGGTCGAGCCCGACCCGGATGCCACGCTCGCCGAGGAACGGGTTGTCCTCGCGGGGGATCGGCAGGTAGGGCAACGGCTTGTCGCCGCCGACGTCCAGCGTGCGGATCACGAGCGGCCGGTCGCCGCCGACGGCCTCTGCGATCTCGCGGTAGAGCTCGGCCTGTTCGTCCTCGCTGGGGGCCCGGGGCCGGTCGAGGAAGACCAACTCGCTGCGAAGCAGCCCGACGCCCTCGGCCCCCTTGGCCATGGCGTTGCGCGCGTCCTTGGCGTCGCCGATGTTGGCGACCACCTCGAGCCGGTGGCCATCGCTGGTCACGGCCGGTTCGTCGGCGTGTTCGAGTTCGATCGCGCGTCGCTCGGCCACACGCTCGAGGCGACGCTCGACGCGGGCGACATCGTCGTCGGTGGCGTTGAGGCGGAGCGTGCCCTTCGTCCCGTCGAGGATGACGCGGGTCCCATCGGGGATGTCGAGCGCGCGAGGCTCGACCCCGGCCACCGCCGCGATGTCGAGCGACCGGGCGAGGATCGCGACGTGGGAGGACGCGCCGCCCGCGGTGGTGGCGAACCCGCCGACGCGCTCGCGGTCCAGCGTCGCGGTGTCCGAGGGGGTGAGGTCCTCCGCGACGAGGATGCTGCCCGGGGGGTACTCCGGCGGACCCTGCTGGACGCCGATCAGGACCTCGAGCACGCGCTGCCCGACGTCGCGGACGTCGGTCGCGCGCTGGGCCAGGAGCTGGTTGGTGAGCCCGGCGAGCTGGTCGGCATAGCTGGCGTAGGCCCGATGCCAGGCGTATTCGGCGGAGCGGCCCTTGTTGATCGCGCTGCCGGCGCGGTCCAGCAGGTCCGGGTCGTCGAGCAGCTCCTGGTGGGCGGCGAAGATCGCCGCCTTGTCCGGGTCGGCTTCGGCCTGCAACCGGGCCTCGAGCGCCTCGAGCTGCACCATCGCCTTGTCGATCGCGTCGTCGAGCCGCCGCCGTTCCTTGTGCGAGTCCTGCGCGTCCTCCGGGAAGGTCAGCTCCTCGTGGCGAACCTGCACGACCGTCCCCACCGCCAACCCGGGAGCGGCGGACGCGCCGAGCAGCAGGTTCGGGTCGTCGGAACGCGGCCGAGGGGCGGGGGCGGCCGAGTCCGGCCGCGACACGCTGGCCGGCGCGGGCGCCGGCGGCGTGCCCTCCTCGCCGAGCCCGTCCGCGATCGCCGCGGCGAGCGCCTTGACGGCCTCGTCGGCGTCGGGTCCCTCCGCCAGCAGGCTCACCTTGTCGCCGTGGTCGACCTCCAACCCCATGATCGCGATCGTGCTCTTCGCGTTGACCGAGGCGTCGCCGCGCTGCAGCTTGATCTTGCTCTCGTAGGACTTCGCGAGGTTGGCGAGCACCGCCGCCGGTCGGGCGTGGAGGCCGGTCGGATTCGGGATCACGATCGCGTCCGAGGACGCCCGCTTGCCGCCGGTGGCGCCGGCCTCCTCGCCACGGCCTTCGACCTCGAGCTCCGCGATGATGTCCGTACCGGCCGTCACGAGCCCCGAGGACGGCGTCAGGCTCGTCAGCTGCTCCGAGTTGGTGATCACGACCTGGGTGAGCAGGCTCTTCGCGGCGGTTGCCACGTGGTCGAGGTCGAACGCGATGAGCTCACTGCCGGTCGTCACCTGGTCGCCGACGGCGACCTGCGGGTCGAACCCCTCGCCCTTGAGCATGACGGTGTCCAACCCGATGTGGAGCATCACCTCGATGCCCGTCGGGCTCAGGATCGTCACCGCGTGCCCGGCGGGGTGGAGTTGGATCACCTCCCCGTCACACGGGGCCAGCAGCCGGTCGGACAGCGGGTCGATCGAGACGCCGTCACCGACCATCCGCTGGGCGAAGACCGGGTCCGGGACCTGCTCGATCGGGACCATCTGGCCGCTGAGGGGTGCGACGAGCGTCAGCGTCGCCCCGGAACCTCCACCATCTGCCACGGCGCAACCCCTGCGGCCGAGAGCCGCGCCGGGGCGGCTCGATCACGCGCGAGCCGGCGGTGCCGGGTCGCTGGGCGGCTGATCCTCCGCCTGCCGGGGAACGTAGTCGTTGCCGGACCCCGGATGGCGTGGAAGTTGCCGGATGGTGTCAGTTCAGCTGCCAGAGCGCGGCGTTGAGCGCGGTCGCGTAGAGGATCCACAGCAGGTAGGGCACCAGCAGCCAGGCCGCGATGCGGTCGATGCGCCAGAAGGCGACGATCGTCAGCACGACGAGGACATCGAGGACGGCGATCACCGCGACCGCTGGCCCGAAGGCCTCGAGGCCGAAGAAGACCCCGGGCCAGACGGCGTTGACGACGAGCTGGACCGCCCAGAGAGCGAGCGCCGCCCCGGCTGCGCGGATGCCGCCGGCGGCGTGCCAGACCCGCCAACCGGCGACCCCGATCAGGACGTACAGGATCGGCCAGACGACCCCGAACGTCCAGGACGGCGGTGCCCAGGCGGGGCGTTCGAAGGCGAGGTAGCGGCCACCGACGTCCGTGCCCTGCAGCAGCGACCCGATCCCGCCGGCGGCGAGCGCGATGGCCAGGAACGCCAGCAGGCCGAGCCAGCGAGCGCGCCGGTCGGTGGGATCGGTGGTCATCTCGCCGGGGCTGGTCGTCACGTCGGCTCCATCGTCACGGGCGGTGCGGGGGACTCCGGCTCGGGGTGTCGGGGGCCGGGACGTCGTCGTCGGGGGTCCGGGGCGTCGTCGGCTCCCGGCGGTGGTCGGCACGGAGGGGCCGACGGCTACCGTGCCAGGTGCCACCACCCGGTGCGTCCCCCACCACCTGTCCGGAGGACCGCGTGTCCCGCGCGCCGATCCCCAACGTGCTCGCCGCCCGCTACGCCAGTGGACCGATGGTCGAGCTGTGGTCGCCCGAGGGCAAGGTGGTCCTCGAGCGGCGCCTGTGGATCGGTGTGCTGCGGGCCCAGGCGGAACTCGGCGTCGACGTCCCGGACGGGGCGATCGACGCCTACGAGGCGGTCGTGGAGGAGGTCGACCTGGCGTCGATCGCCGCCCGCGAGCGCCTGACCCGGCACGACGTGAAGGCGCGGATCGAGGAGTTCTGCGCGCTCGCCGGCCACGAGGTGGTCCACCTCGGGATGACCTCGCGCGACCTGACGGAGAACGTCGAGCAGTTGCAGGTCCGCCGGTCCCTCGAGCTGGTCCGAGACCGGTGCGTGGCGACGCTCGCGCTGCTGGCCGAGCGGGCGGTGGAGCACGCGACGCAGGTGATGACCGCACGGACCCACAACGTGCCCGCCCAGGCGACGACGCTCGGCAAGCGGTTCGCGTCCGCGGGTGAGGAGCTGCTGCAGGCCACGCGCCGGGTCGAGGAGCTCCTGGCCCGCTACCCCCTGCGGGGGTTGAAGGGGCCGGTCGGCACCCAGCAGGACCTCGTCGACCTGCTCGGGTCCGACGAGGCCGTCGCGACGCTGGAGGACCGCGTGGCCGAGCAGCTCGGGTTCACGGCCCGGCTCGGCGCGGTCGGGCAGGTCTATCCGCGTTCGCTGGACCTGGACGTCGTCGCCGCGCTCGTGCAGGTCGCTGCCGGGCCAGCCAGCCTCGCGACGACGATCCGCCTGATGGCGGGGCAGGAGCTCGCCACGGAAGGGTTCCGGCCCGGGCAGGTGGGCTCGTCGGCGATGCCGCACAAGATGAACAGCCGGTCGTGCGAACGCGTGATCGGGCTCAAGACGATCCTCGGTGGCCATCTCGCGATGGTCGCCGGGCTGGCCGGGGACCAGTGGAACGAGGGCGACGTGTCCTGCTCGGTCGTCCGGCGCGTCGCGCTCCCGGACGCGTTCCTCGCCGTGGACGGGTTGTTCGAGACCTTCCTCACCGTCCTGCTGGAGTTCGGTGCCTACCCGGCGGTGATCGAGCGCGAGCTCGAGCGGTATCTCCCGTTCCTGGCCACGACCAAGGTGCTGGTCGCCGCCGTGCGCGCCGGCGTCGGTCGCGAGCTCGCCCACGAGGTGATCCGCGACCACGCCGTGGCGGTGGCGCTGGCGATGCGCGAGGCGGGGCAGGTCGACAACGACCTCGTCGAGCGACTGGCCGCCGACGACCGGCTGCCGCTGGACCGCGCGGCGTTGGACGCGCTGCTCGCCGACCCGCTGGCCTTCGTCGGCACGGCGCCGCAGCAGGTCGCCGCGTTCGCCGCCGAGGTGGCGACGCTGACCGAGCGCCACCCGGACGCGGCCCGCTACCGGCCGGACGCGATCCTCTAGCGCGGGGCAACGGCCTCGTGGGGGCGGCCGGACGGACCTGGCGTGCGGCCTACCATCGGAGCTTCCCACCTCGAGGTCCCCGTGTCCGTCCCTGCTCCCCGCATGCGGTTCTGCCCCGCGCCGTCCGGCTGGCTGCACGTCGGCAGCGTCCGTGCCGCGCTCTACAACTACCTCCACGCCCGTCACCACGGTGGGGTGTTCGTCTTCCGGATCGAGGACACCGACGCGTCGCGGGCGACCGAGGACTCGATGCGCTCGATGTTGGAGGCGCTCGCGTGGGTCGGGCTCGACTGGGACGAGGGGCCGACGCTCGAGGCGGACGGGTCGTTCGGGGAGCGAGGCGCGCACGGTCCCTACCGGCAGTCGGAGCGGGCGGCGCTGTACGGGGCGGTGGCCCGACGGCTGGTTGCGGCCGGTGCGACCTACCCGGACCATCGCACGCCCGACGAGCTCGAGCTGTGGCGTGAGCAGCAGCGGGCTGGGACCGGGGAGGGCCCACCGGTCGTGAAGGCGTCCACCTTCGAGCACACCGAGGAGGAGCTCGCGGCGCACGCCGGGGAGGGGCACGCGGCGAGCCTGCGGCTGCGGACCCCGGAGGCGGGCGAGGTCGTGGTCGACGACCTGATCCGCGGGGCGGTGCGATGGGACTGGGCGACGATCTCCGACCCGGTGATCGTGCGCTCCGACGGCTCGGCGACCTACCCGCTGGCCAACTCCGTCGACGACGTCGCGCAGGGGGTGTCGGTGATCTGCCGGGGCGAGGACCTGCTCTCGGTGACCCCGCGCCAGGTGGTGCTGCACGGCCTGCTGGTGGGGCCGGATCCGGAGCAGGCCGGCGTCGCGCTGATCGACGCGGCGTTGGCGGAGGTCGGGCTGCCGGCACGCGCGGAGGGCTGGGCGGCGCCGGCGGCGTTCGCCCACCTGCCGATGGTCGTGGGGATGGACCGCAAGAAGCTGTCCAAGCGGCACGGGTCGGTGTCGATCCAGGAGTTCCGGCGGCAGGGGTTCCTGCCGGAGACGCTGCGCAACTACCTGGCGCTGCTCGGCTGGGCGCCGGGCGACGGGCGTGAGCGGTTGACCGACGAGGAGCTGATCGCCCTGTTCGACCTCGGCCAGGTCGGCCGGTCCGCGGCCGCGTTCGACGTCGACAAGCTGATGGCCTTCAACGGCGAGCGGATCCGGGACCTCGGCGTCGACGAACTCGCCGCGCGGTTGGTGCCCTACCTCGACGGGACCGAGGGCGGGGACGTGCTCGTCGACGCACCACCCACGGCCGGGCAGCTGCTGGTGCTGCGTGGGCTGGTGCCGCTGGTACAGGAGCGGATGCAGCGTCTGGACGAGGTGCAGCGCTACGCGCCGGCGTTCCTGCGCGACGAGGTGACCCTCGACCCCGACAGCGTCGCCAAGGTGTTCGGCAAGGCCGGGTCGGTCGAGGCGATCGAGGCAGCGCAGCGGGTGCTGGCCGACGTCGACTGGACGCTCGAGGCGATCGAGGCGGCGCTGCGTGGCCTGCCGGAGGAGCTCGGCATCGGGTTCGGCAAGGTGGCCCAGCCGGTCCGGGTCGCCGTGACCGGCTCGTCGGTGAGCCCGCCGTTGTTCGAGTCGGTCGAGCTGCTCGGCCGCGAGCGGACGCTCGCCCGGCTCGCGGCGGCGCTGCCGGCGGCGAGGGCGGCCCGCGGCGAGGGCTGACGTCGTCGCGACGGTGCGCCGGCTCCGGTCCGTCCCACCGGTCGAGGCGCCCTTTGCGCGGCGGCGGCGCGCCCCGTACCCTTGCGAGCCGCGCCTGGGTTCCCCGGCTGCTCGTGCTGGTTCGACGGTCACCCGTCGCGGACGCACGCGGGCGGAGGCTCGGACGCAGCCCTTTTCGGGGGTGGTGTAATCGGTAACACGGCTGGTTCTGGTCCAGTTATTGAGGGTTCGAGTCCTTCCCCCCGAGCAGGTCGATCCGTTGCAGCACGAACGGTTCGACCGAGGAGCACCACCCGGGTACCTTTCGGCACCCGCGCCGGGCACCGACAGGTGTCCGCGATGACACGGCCCCGTCGTCTAGCGGCCTAGGACGCCGCCCTCTCAAGGCGGTAGCGAGGGTTCAAATCCCTTCGGGGCTGCTGTTCCTGCGTTCTGCGAGGCCCCCGGGTCCCCCGGGGGCCTCGCAGCATGTCGCGGGGCGTCGGGGTCGACGGCTCCTGCTGGAGGGGCTCCGTCGACCAGGTCCTGGTACCGGGTCAGGATCTGGAGGGCCCAGGCGATCTTGTCCTGCACGCGTTGGCCGGAGGGGTGCGACGAGGACCAGAGTTCAAGGTTCTCCGGCCGGTTGTCCGTCCGCACACCGTTGACGTGGTGGACGCTCTCGTCGCTCGCGAGCGGGCGTCCGAGCATCCGTGCCATGATCAGGCGGTGTTCCGCGGTGGACGACCGCCCTTCGATCAGCCAGCGTTCGTCTGGCGCGACCGGCACGATCCAGTAGCCGTGGCTCTCGTAGCCCTCACCGGTCACGACGCGGATCGGCTCATCCGGTCTGGCGTCGCCGGTGGCGAGGAACCGGCGGTAGTGGGTGTTGCAGAGATCCCTGGCATAGCTGCGGCGACTGCAACCGTCGACGGAGCAGGGTCGCGCCGTTCGGATCGGACGGTCGGCTTGGACATCTCCGTACTGGCGCCAGCGCTGGTAGTGCGCGTGGCACCAGCCGCGCGTCTTGGCCGGATTGTCGCAGCCATCCACCGCGCAGTCCGGACGGTGCGCCTCGCGTTCGGGCGAACCGGTCCGCAACCAGCGCTTGTAGTGCATCGCACACCAGCCGCGCGCGTCGTGCTCGCGGGTGCAGCTTGCCTCCCGACAGGTCGCGGCGCTGCCCGTGTCCTGTTCGTGCTCGTTCGGTTCTGGCATCCCTCCATTCCCCACCCGCCCCCGGGCGCTGTCGTGACCCTCTCAGCATCGCCGAGCGGTGTGACAGCCGACGCGGAGTGCTGACCCGACCCCAAGAAGGTGAACGACGACGCGAACCGTTCACCTTCCGTTCGCTTTCCTCGATGGGTGCCGTCAACCGCGCTCCGTAGCGTGCGCCACGTCAACCTCTCCCGCTCCCACAGGAGTCGCATCAAGATGCGCACCTTCACGCGGAGGATCGCCGTGCTCACGGCCGCCTCCCTCCTCGCTGTCGCCTGTGGCGGCGACGGCGACGCCGGTGACCCCACCGCAGCCGACACCGGCGACGACACCGCCACCGGGGCCGGCGACGACGCCGGTGACGACGAGACGACCGACGACGGCGACGACGCAGCCGCTGGCGACCGTCCCGCCGGGCAGCTCGACGGCGCCGGCGCCACCTTCCCGACGCCCGTGTTCGAGGAGTGGATCTTCACCTACACCGGCGACGTGAACACCGACGCGTCGATCAACTACCAGTCCATCGGCTCCGGCGGCGGCATCGAGCAGTTCCTCGCCGAGACCGTCGACTTCGGCTCCTCGGAGCGTGTCCTCTCCGAGGAGGACCTCGAGCTCGCCGAGGAGCAGCGGGGTTGCGCACCGATCGAGATCCCCGTCGTCTTCGGCGCCGTCGTGATGGCGACCGTCGACCCCGCACTCGACGGGCTCACCCTCGACGCCAACGCCATCGCCGACATCTTCGAGCGTCGCATCACCCGCTGGGACGACCCGGCCCTCGTCGAGCTCAACCCGGACCTGGACCTGCCCGACATGGACATCATCCCGGTCCACCGTTCGGACGGATCGGGTACGACCTCGGTGTTCACCAAGTACCTGGACGCCGACTCCGACAACTGGACCCTCGGCGAAGGCACCGAGGTGCAGTGGCCGGCCGGCACCGTCGGTGGACAGGGCAACGAGGGCGTCTCTGCCGGGATCGAGCAGAACGAGGGTGCGATCGGGTACGTCAACCAGGCGTACGCGATCGAACTCGACCTGCAGACCGCGCTCGTCATCAACGCTGATGGCAACGCGGTGGAGCCGACCCTCGAGGCCACCTCAGCGGCCCTCGCGACCGTCGAGATCCCCGAGGACTTCCGCTTCGACATCCTCGGTGTCGGTGGCGACGGGTACCCGATCGCCGGCACGAACTGGATCTTCGCCTGGGAGTGCGGGTACGAGGCGGGCACCGCTGATCTGCTCAAGGACTTCTGGTCCTGGGCGGTCGAGGAGGGCGACGACCTCGCGCTCGAGCTCGGCTACGCCCCGCTCGACGACTCGGTGAAGCCCGACGCCCTCGCCGCCATCGAGCGGATCAACTCGCAGGAGTGACCGCTTCCGCGCGCGGCACGGTGGCCCGGACCCGCGTGGTCCGGGTCGTCGTGCCGTCCTCGGCGGTTGCGGCACCCCGGTCATCCTCTGACCGCCAGCTACTCGACGATGAGGCCGTGAGGTGAGCTGCTGATGTCCCTCGGCACCGAGCAACGACCTTTCGATCCCACCGATCTGCGCGCGACCGGCAGCGCCAGGTGGGCCGATCCCCTGTTCCGGACGATCAGCTTCGCTGCCGGCATCTCCGTGCTGCTGGTGCTCGGGCTGATGATCGGGTCCACGACCCTCGATGCGCTCCCGGTCTTCCAGTACCAGGGCCTGGTGAGCTTCTTCACCACCTCGGAATGGAACGCCGGCTCCTCCCGCAACGAGTTGACCGGCACCTACGGCGCGTTCGCCTTCATCTACGGCACCCTGATCAGTTCGCTGATCGCGATCATGATCGCCCTGCCGCTGTCGATCGCCGTCTCGCTGTACATCAACCGCATCGCGCCGAAGCGGTTCCGCACGACGCTCGCCTACACCGTCGAACTGCTCGCGGCGGTGCCCTCGGTCGTCTACGGACTGTGGGGTCTGCTGTCGTTCACGCCGGCGGTCCTGTTGCCCGTCTCCCGCTTCCTCAGCGGCTACCTCGGCGATGTTCCCGTCATCGGCCGGATCTTCGAGGGGCCGGTGCCGAACACGAACTACTTCATCGCCGGCAACGTCCTCGCCATCATGATCCTGCCGATCATCACCGCCATCGCCCGCGAGGTCATGGCCCAGACCCCGGCGGACCAGATCGACGCCGCGTACGGGATGGGCGCGACCGACTGGGAGGTGATGCGCAAGGTCATCCTCCGGCGCTCGTTCCCGGGGATCGTCGGTGCCTCCATGCTCGGCCTGGGTCGCGCCCTCGGGGAGACCATCGCCGTCGCCATGCTGATCGGCGGCCAGCAGCGATGGGGCATCAGCATCTTCTTCGCCGGCCAGTCGATGGCCGGGCACATCGCCAGCACCTTCCAGGATGCGGCACCGGAGACGGTCAACGCCCTCATCGCCGTCGGCGTCGGCCTGTTCGTCATCACCGTCATCGTCAACATGCTCGCCCGTGTGCTGGTCTGGCGCATCGGGCGTGTGGCAGGAGATGCGGCCCTGTGAGCGCGACCCTCAGCCCCGAACGCGAGCACCTCAGCCTCCGGACGATCGATCCGTACACGCGTCGACGCAAGCAACGCTCCCGGTTCGTCCGCGGGCTCCTCCTCGCCGCGATGGTCGTCGCGGTCATCCCGCTGTTCCTGATCCTCATCGAGGTGGTCCGACGTGGCTGGCCGGCGATGGGGTGGGAGTTCCTGACGCAGGTGCAACCGTCGGGACGCACCCCCGGGGGCGGCTACGTCCACGGGATCATCGGCACCTTCTACATGGTCGGCTTCGCCACCCTGATCTCCGTCCCCGTCGGCATCCTGGCAGCCATCTACCTCGTCGAGTACGGCCGCGGCCCACTCACCGGCATCATCCGGTTCTTCACCGACGTGATGACCGGGGTGCCGAGCGTCTTCGTCGGGCTCTTCATCTACGCGCTCCTGGTGCGACAGATCGGCTTCGGGGCGTTCGTCGGTGGTCTCGGTCTCTCCGTGATGATGCTGCCGATCATCGTCCGGTCCAGCGAGGAGATGTTGCGGCTGGTGCCCGAGGACCAGCGAGCCGCCTCCGCCGGGCTCGGCGCTCGCAAGTGGCAGACGATCATGAAGGTGGTCCTGCCGACCGCAGCACCCGGTCTCACGACCGGCGCGATGCTCGCGGTCGCCCGCGCAGCCGGCGAGACGGCGGTGTTGCTGCTCACCGCCCTCGGCTCGCTGCAGGTCGTGAACCAGTTCCAGGGCCAGCCGATCGCGTCCATCACGCTGCTCGTGTACCGCGGCGCCCGACAGCCGTTCGCGGAAGGCCAGCAGCGGGCCTGGGCCGGCGCGCTGTTCTTGATGGTCATGGTGCTCCTGCTCACGCTGAGTGCCCGGTACATCTCCTCGCGTTCGCGTCGCTGACGCCGCAGATGAACGTCGTCGCCCCAGCCGAACTCCACCCTCCCGGAGGACCCGCCGTGGTAGACCACCGCTCCTCACGCACCGCCCACCGCCCCGAGGTTGCAACGATGACCGACCCCGACCCCGAGTCTGCGCTCGACGCGCGCCCTGGTCTGCAGAAGCGGACCGTCTACGAGATGGGCACCGCGCCGGTGTCTGCCGAGGTCGGCGCGGCCGTGTTCGACGTCGAGCACGTCGACGTCCGCTACGGCGGCAACCTCGCCGTCCGTGACATCTCCCTGCGGATCCCGAAGGGGGAGATCACGGCACTGATCGGACCGTCGGGCTGTGGCAAGTCGACGCTGTTGCGCTGTCTCAACCGGATGAACGACCTGATCGACGGCGCGAGCGTCGAAGGGTCGATCTTCTACCACGGTGAGAACATCTACGCGCCCGAGGTCGACCCCGCGGAGGTTCGCCGCCGCATCGGGATGGTGTTCCAGAAGCCGAACCCGTTCGCCATCTCGATCTACGACAACGTCGCCTTCGGCCCCCGCCTGCACGGTCTCAAGAAGGGACTCGACGATCGGGTCGAGAAGGCACTGCGCCAGGCAGCGCTGTGGGATGAGGTCAAGGACAAGCTCAACGACTCCGGCCTCGCGCTCTCCGGCGGGCAGCAGCAGCGCCTGTGTATCGCGCGCGCGGTGGCCCTCGAGCCAGATGTGATCCTGATGGACGAGCCGGCATCGGCGCTCGACCCCATCTCCACACTGGCGATCGAGGATCTGATGCGCCAGCTGCGAGGCCACTTCTCGATCGTCATCGTCACGCACAACATGCAGCAGGCGGCTCGCGTCTCCGACCGGACAGCCTTCTTCACGGTGGACATGCAGAAGGGCATCCGGGTCGGCGAGCTGGTCGAGTACGACCGGACGGAGACGATCTTCACCAACGCCGGCGACGAGAGGACCGAGGCCTACATCACCGGGCGCTTCGGCTGAGCAGCGGGGTACGGGCCGGTGGTCGGGTGCACCGGGTCCCGCCGACTCACACGTCCGGCGTGACCGTGCCGGCGTGGATCGCTCGGGCGGCCGTCAGCGTGTCCGCCTCTGCCGGCGTCTTGTCCGGTCGGTAGCGGCGGACGCGCGCGAAGCGCAACGCGAGCCCGCCCGGGTACCGCGTCGAGCGCACGAAGCCGTCGAGCGCGATCTCCACCACCAGTTCGGGACGGACGAGCAGGACGTGCCCCTCGCGCGCGACCTCCCGGGCGAGCAGTTCGGTGGTCTGCAAGCGCAGCAGCTCGTCGGTGAGGCCCTTGAACGTCTTGCCGAGCATCACGTACCCGGGCGCGTGCGGGTGCGACGCCGCCGTTGCCGGCTCGGCTCGGTCGTCACGGGCGCCGAGGTGGAGGTTGGAGAGCCAGCCGCGGCGTCGACCGGACCCCCACTCCGCCGCCAGCACCACGAGGTCGAGCGTGTGGACCGGCTTGACCTTCCGCCAGCTGGCCCCGCGACGGCCCGCCTCGTACGGCGCTGCCAGGTCCTTGACCAGTACGCCTTCGTGGCCAGCCGCGAGCGTCGCCTGGAGGAACGCGCGGGCCGCCTCGACGTCGTCGGTCACCAGTGACGCGGAACGGTGCTCGGCGGGGACGAGCTGCTCCAGCATCGCCCGCCGATCGCGCAACGGCTGGTCGAGGACGTCCTGCCCGTCGGCGTGGAGGACGTCGAAGCAGCGGACCGCGAGCGGCAGGGCGCGGCGCGCCGGCCCGGCGTCCTGCTCGCGCCCGACCCGCTGCATCGTCTCCTGGAAGGGACGGGGTCGTCCGTCGGGACCGAGCGCAAGCACCTCGCCGTCGAGGACGACCTGCCGGACGGGCAGGGAGCGGGCGAGCGCCACCACCTCGGGGAGCCGGTGGGTGACGTCGTTCAGGTTGCGGGTGAAGACCCCGACCTCGTCCCCGTCACGGTGGATCTGCACCCGAGCGCCGTCGAGCTTGGTGTCGACGAGTACCGCACCACGCTCGCCGACCGCCTCGGTCACATCACCGGCCGTGCTGGCGAGCATCGGCTGGAGCGGTGTGCCGAGCTGCAGCCGGAACGCGTCCAGCGCAGCGGCACCGCCGGTGACGGCCGCGCGGGCGACGACCCGGAGGTCACCGCTGAGCATCGCCGCCCGGCGGAGCGC
>SLMP01000091.1 GCA_007133465.1 Nitriliruptoraceae bacterium
ACGATCAGGTCGAACAGGCGCTTGAAGTGGGCGCGCGACCGAGGCATCGTCTGTGTGCGGAGGAGAACGAAGGGCAACCCGCCGATCTCTCGGATCCGCTCGAGACCGAAGAGGGTCTCACGAGCGGTGACACGGACGAGGACCGGCACGACGAGCCGATCTAGCACACGGACCTGTTCGGGGTAGAGCGCGGTGACCCACTCACCGGTTACCACCACGAGATCCGTGGCCTGCTCTCGCTGCAGCGTGTCGAGCACCTGCGAGGGATCGAGGACCTCGGCAACCACGATCGCACGAGCACGATCCTCATCGAGGTGTCGTCGCGCTACCTCGACATCGGCGGTGTCGCCCGCGAGCACGACACGGGGCGGACCTTCGCGATGCGTCCGCAGGCGATGCACGAGCCACCGGTTGCCAGCGACGCCGATAGCACCCACCACCATGAGCACGACCAGGTTCGGTAGCGGAAGCGCGAGGGCGACCCCGGTGGTGACATCGAACTGCTGACCGAGCCCGGGGACGGCCAACCTGAGGAGCGCAAACAGGCCGCCAGCAGCGAGCATCTGTCGGGCAGCGCGCGGAAGTGCCGGCGATGCCCCGAGTCGTGGTTCGCGTTCGTAGAGGCCGCCGAGGTAGAGGCTGGACCCGAAGACGAGCAGCACGATCGCGAACGACGCCAGGTACGTCGCGACGGAGTAGGTGGGCCAGCCCCACCCGAACCGGACCCACATGGTGCCGAACAGCACCGCGGACAGCACCACGAGGTCGGCGAGCATGACCAACCGGAAGCCGTACCGGTTCAAGCGGCTCAGGATCGGTTCATCGCCCTGAGACACGGTGGACCGTGCAGTCCCCGTGTCGAGCAGGTTGGGTTCAACCATATGCGAGGTCGCCGGAGGTCGAAGCGGAGGGGTCACGGTAGGATAGCGTCCACGGTTGCGCTCTCCGGGGGCGAGGCGATGATCCGTACTCGGCGAGGACCGCGGTTCACACGGGCTCACACCCCGGGTGGAGGTACTCACGGAGCAGCTCACCCAGGAGGTGCACTTCCTCCTTCGACACCATCGCGACGTGCTTCCCGACGTTGCGACGGGACACCGCGGGATCGAACCGACGCTCGCTCGGCTCGCGCTCCTGGAGACCCACGAACTCCTGGATGCGAGCTGCTTGCACCTCGTGGTCGAGCACGAAGTCCTCGAACGACACACGCAGGACCCGGTGCCCGAGCCGCTGCTCGAGCCAGGGGATCTGCTCCGCGGCTTGGAGCTGGTGCGCCCGGTAGCTCTTCGCGAACTGGCGCGGTGACCGGCGTCGGGACGAACGACCGGGCTGCTTGATCACCTCGCGCACCTCGGCGAACTGGTCGCGCGGGTCGCGATGAACCAGGACGAAGCTGGACGGTGGCAGGTACCGCGCCAGCTCGAGTCGCCAGCCGGTCACCACCTGGTCGATGACGAGGTGATCCACCCCGATGTCGGTCGCGGCCGCATCGAGCGCCCGGGCGAGCCAGGCTCGCGAGTGCGCCGACAACGACTCCTCGTCGAGTTGGCTGTCCAACGCCTCCTCCACGAGCGTCAGGAAGCTCGTCAGACACACCTCGAGGTAGCCAGCGGTCTCCTCGCTGCGTCGAAGGAGCCGACGGCTGTTGGCGTTGACGACCTCCCACTTGTCGTACACGCCGGGTGGCGTCGACGTGAGCTTGCGGCCGATCAGATGCAGGTAGTGGTCCACCAGATCCTTGGCGCGGAGCTGTCCACGCAACTGTAGGCGTCGGCCGAGATCGGCGAATCCCCCAGGGAACTTGATGATGCGAAGCTCGCCGACGGGAGGCCACACGTCGACCCTGGCGAACCCGCGGAGGTGGTCCTTCACCGCGCCGGAGCCCGAGTAGTAGAACCCCGCGATCGCGATACGTCCCGAGGTGGTGAGGGGCCGCTTCGCGGCCTCGCTCGGACGCTGCGCTTGCAACCGCTGGACGCGCTGCTCCGCAGCCTCGAGTGCCAGGTCGAGCGCCCGGGTGTGGTCACCCTCGTTCGCGAGCAACGCGACGCGTCGTTCCCGCAGACCCAGGCTCTTCGGTGCCAGCTCCAGCCCCCGGTCGACGAGTGCCCTCGCGTGGTCATCGGACCCCGCGCGCAACTGCCGGTCGGCGACGCGGGCGAACCCTCGAGCCGGGTCGTCTCCGGCGTGCAGCCGTTCGACGGCCGCGAGATGCTCGTCGCGGGCCTTGCGGCGCTGTGGCGCCCACGCGAGGGCGTTCTCGTAGGCCTCCACCGCTGCCTCGACATCGCCGTCTTCCACGGCACGCCGCGCGACAGCAAGCTGTCGGTCGGCCTCGCGGGTCGCGATCGTCGTGACCCGACGCTCGAGGTCGCTCAGCTTCGTGTGCAGATCGTCACGACGGGTGTCCCCCTCATCGACGTCGTCATCGAGACGGCCCTGTACACGCCTCGCGAGGAGGAGCACACCGATCGAGAGCACCACGATGCCCGTGAGGTTCAGCACGAGGATCCCACCAACGATCCCGGCGGCGCCCCAGGCAAGGCCGAGTGTTCCGAGCACGACGGCGCCCACCGCAGCGACGAGCCCGAACGCCCTGGCGGGTCGACGGAACGCCCAGAGCAGGAGCCGCTCGAGGCGGCGGACCAGCACGACGCGCGTGGTGCTCATGCGCATCGCTCGAGGATCCGCTCGAGCTCGCTGACATCCAGGTGGATCGGGTTGTTGCCGAGACGCTCGACGTTCACCTCCGCGGCCAGCGCAGCACGCTGCTGTGACGTGGTGATCCCGTTCGCCGCCAGGCCGACGCGCAAGCCGAGTCGTGCGACGAGATCGTCGACCCGGTGATGTGCCTCGTCGGCGTTGCGGGCGCCAAGGATCTCGAGGATGTCTGCCATGTTCCTCCGATGTTCCCCCGGGTCGACCCCCGAGCGGAGCCGCTCAGGGGTGGCACGGGCGTGCTCGGCAACGAAGGCACCGAGCGTCAGGGCGACCGCGTGCCCGTGGCTCGGCCCATAGCTCTTCGTGATGCCGTACGACAGGGCGTGCGGGGCGGTGGTCTTGGAGATGTCGATCGCCCGACCCGCCAGGTGAGCGCCGATCGCCATGGCCCGAGCAGAGGACCGGCCGGGGTGGTGCACGAAGATCTCGATCACGGGTAGCAGGCGGTGGAGCGCTCCCCAGGCGAAGCGACGGCTCCAGGGGGTTGCACCCGTCGCCCAGAGGCTCTCGATCGCCTGCGCGACGGCGTCGATCCCGGACGTGGCGCGCTGGTAGGGGCTGCCGCTCAGGGTCAGCGAGGGATCGATGACGACGTGATCGGCCCGCAGAGCCGGACCCCCGACCGAGTGCTTCACCTCGTCGACGTACACGACGGCGAAGTGCGTCGCCTCGCTACCCGACCCGCTGGTCGTGGGCGTGAGCAACAGCCCGCAGCGCCGGGTGCTGACCGTTCGACCCGCACGGATCTCGTCGGTCACGGTCTCAGGCGGGATGTCCTGGTAGGCGGTGATGAGCTTGGCCATGTCCAGGGCGCTGCCCCCACCGATGCCCAGGACCGCCTCGGGGCCGAGATCCTGCGCGATCTCCAGGCCACGTCGCAGGTCGGCCACGTCCGTGTTCGGCGCGAACCCGCTCCAGCGGACCACCTCGGCATCATCGTGGAACCGGGGGAGGATCCGTGCGGCTCCCGACGCCTCGAAGGATCGTTCGCCGCACACGAGCAGGATCCGGCGGTGGCCCAACCGGTGGACGATCCCTGGGAGTGCGTCGATCGCCCCGTCGCCGAACGTTCGGACCAACGGCCAGCGGGCGGGCGCCGATGTCGTCACTGGATCGCCTCCATGAAGGCCTGCTTGCTCTCGGCAGGAGTACGGGTGGGGCGGCCGATACCGGGACGGTTGCCGGGGCGGACCCGGATCTCGAGCAGTGACGGTCCTCCGCGCTCACGCATCGCGTCGATCCGATCGGGCAGTTCGGCGAGATCGCTGGTCCGTTCCGCATGGCGGTACCCCAGCGCACGTGCGACTCCCGGGACGTCGACGGCCCTGATCGACGTCGGCTGCCCGCCAACGCTATCGTGGACCCCGTTGTTGAACACGACGTGGAGGAGGTTCGTCGGTGCGCGATCAGCGATCACCGCAAGCCCACCGAGGTGCATGAGCAGCGCGCCGTCTCCGTCCAGACACCAGACCTCGCGGTCACGTTCGGTGAGGGCGATACCGAACGCGATCGAACTGGCGTGCCCCATGCCACCGACCGTGAGGAAGTCCGCGCTGCCGTCACTGCTGCTGCGCTCACGGTGCTCGAACAGCTCCCGGCTCAGCATCCCCGTCGTGGACACGATCACCCTTCCCTCGCCGATCGCAGCCACGGTGGTGATCAGTGCCTGCTCGCGACTGGGCAGCGGCTCGTCTCGTGGACGCGGATCACCGCCTGGTGACGAACCGTCGCTCGGTGGGACCAGCTCGGGGTCGTCGAGCCTCGCCTCCGCGAAGGTGCCCTTCTCGACGAGCACCACGTACGGGGAGGACCGTGCACCGGCGACCCGGACGGCAGTGGCCATGCAGGCGTCTGCGTCGACGGGCGAGTCTGGCAGCACGGCCCACGGGATGTCGAGCCCCTCGAGCAGCGCCCCCATCACCCGCCCCTGCTTCACGTGCTGCGGCTCGTCGGCCACCCCCGGCTGGCCACGCCAACCGACGAGCACGACCATCGGGACGCCGTAGACGTCGGGGTCCGCCAGCGACAGGAGCGGGTTGATCAGGTTGCCGAAGCCTGAGTTCTGGAGGTAGACGAGCGGCACCTCGCCCGTGCGCAGGTGGTGACCGAGCGCGATCGCGACGGCTCCACCCTCGTTGGCAGCGATGAGGTGACGGTCGCGGGGCACGGTGGCCATGACGTAGCGGCCGAACTCCTTCAGCAGGCTGTCCGGCACCCCGGTGTACAGCGATACCCCGAGCGTGCCGAGGTGGTCGACGAATCGCCCCGGGTCGATCACCGGTTGTCCGGAATGATCGCGAGCGCCTCACTGATCGGCGCGAGGTACTGGTTCGCCTCCAGGGACCGTCCGTGCTCGAGGATCGACCGGCCGACACGCACCATCTGCGGGTACGCGGCCCGGAGCAGATGGTTGGCGTAGATCACGACGCTGACACCACGGTCGATCAGTTCGTCCTCCGACACCTGCTCGTAGCTGGACGGAACCACGACGATCGGCACCTGCGTCGGGAAGCTCTCCGCACGGGCACAGAACTCGAACACCTCGTCCGGCTGCTTCCGGCGACTGTGGATCATGATCGCGTCGGCCCCGGCATCGATGTACGCCTTGGCGCGCGTGACGGCGTCCTCCATCCCCTTCTCGAGGATCAGGCTCTCGATCCGAGCGATGATCATGAAGTCGTCGGTGATCTGGGCTTGCTTGCCGATCGACAGACGGGCGCAGAAGTCCTCGACCGATGACTGGGTCTGTTGCACCTCGGTGCCGAACAGCGAGTTGCGTTTGAGCCCCTCCTTGTCCTCGATGATCACGGCAGACACGCCGAGCCGCTCGAGCGACCGCACCGTGAACGTGAAGTGCTCCGGCTTGCCGCCGGTATCACCATCGAAGATGAGCGGTTTCGTCGTCACCTCGAAGATGTCGTTGATGATCTGCAGACGGGCACTGATGTCGACCGCCTCGATGTCGGGCTTCCCTCGGGAGGTGGAGTCGGTGAGCGACGAGGACCACATCGCGTCGAACTCCACCTTGGCCCCGTCGCGTTCGACGTCGGTCTTCTCCACGATCAGTCCCGTGAGGCCGCTGTGCGCCTCCAGGACGCGCACGATCGGCTTGTTCTCGATCAGCCGGTGCAGCCGCGCCAGGCGCACCGCTGGGGTGGTCCCGATCGGCTTCAGCGTCTCGTTCAGCTGGGTGGAGGAGATGCCCTGGGTGTAGGGCACCTCGACCAGCTGCCCACCCCACCCTTCGAGCGCCTCGATCACGCGCTGCCGCGTGTGCCTCTGCACGCCGGTCCGCCAGTCGTCGCCGTGGACCACGTAGTCCGGCTGCAGCCGTTCGAGGTTCGGGACGTAGTCCAGGGTCTCCTGAGGTACGACGCGGACGACCCCCTTGAGGTGCTCGACGACGCGCCGCCTCTGCTCGTAGGACATGTGCGGCAGGCGCTTGTAGCTCGCGATCGCCTTGTCGGTCAGCAGGCCGATCGTGACGTCACCGAGTCGGGCGGCCTGATCGATGATGTTGATGTGGCCGGGGTGGACGAGGTCTGCGCTCATACCGACGTAGACTGAGGGTCTGGACAACACGGTCTCCTTCTGGACGGGCTGGGGCGAAGTACCAGACTGCCGCGCAGGGCGCAGAGCAGCGACACGGTCACCGACCGACCCCCTCGCGTGCCACCGGTGATGGGGACGGATCGCGCGGATGGTCGATGAGTGTGCCACGATATCCGTGGGGCCGCAGCCAACGGCACCCAGTTGCGGACCGTTCCGACCCCAGCCTTCGACGGCAGCCACGTTCGTTGGCGTATCGTGACACCACACGGAGCATCGCACGGGCCACCCCAACCGGATGTTCGCGCTGGGAGGATCAACATGCACCGGTACCCACGTCGCCAACTCGCCCTGCTTCTGTCCATGGCGCTCCTCGGCACGCTGCTTGCTGCGGCACCGGCGAACTCGTCAACGACAAAGACCCCGGTCATGGGCCCGGCCACGCTCTCAGAGCAGCAGGTCCTCGACTGGTTCAACAGCCGCTGGCGGCCCGAGTTCCGTGCCACGGTGGACGAAGCCACGCTGATCCGCTACTTCCGGGAGGAGGGCGAGAAGGAGGGCGTCGACTGGAACGTCGCCTTCGCCCAGGCGATCCTGGAGACCGGCTGGTTCAACTTCCCCGATCACGGCCAGGTGCGACCGGAGGACAACAACTTCGGTGGCATGGGCGCCTTCGACGGTGGCGACGGCAGCAACGTCTTCCGGTTCCCCGACGCGCGCACCGGGGTGCGCGCGAAGCTCCAGCACCTCCGGATCTACGGGGACCCGACGGTCGACACCGAAGGGACCAACCTGGGTTCCCCCATCGCGGTCGACGTCGACGAGCGTTACCCCGACCGTTGGCGGACGATCCGCAACGGCTCCGGACCCCACGGCCCCTACCACGCCTCAGCGACGATCTGGCAGGAGATGGGCAACGGACTGTGGGCCACGGATCAGTTCTACGCCTGCAAGGTGCTCAACCTCTACCGCCAGATGCTGAACTACCACGGTCGATCGACGACGGGTCTGCCCACCGCGTCGTTCTGCTGCGAGAGCGATCCCACGCTGGTGAACCCCTTCTGGCAGGACGTCGGGTTCAGCCACCCGTTCTGCGCTGAGATCGCTCGCCTAGCGGCCGACAACGTCATCGCTGGCTTCGATGACAGGACGTTCCGGCCAACGGCGGCGGTGACCCGGCAAGCAGCCGCCGCGTTCCTGCACCGCCAGGCCGGCGCACCCTCCGACCCCTTCCCCGACCCCGACTTCCCCGACGTCACCACGAGCCACCCCTTCTACACCGAGATCGCCTGGATGG
>SLMP01000166.1 GCA_007133465.1 Nitriliruptoraceae bacterium
CGTCGGAGCGGTCCTCGATCACGCCCACCTCGGTGGCCAGGCGCAGGTCGCGCAGCAGGATCGCGGAGTACGCGAGCCCGACGGCCACCTCGGAGACGTTCTTGAGCTCGACCATCAGGTCCACGGCCCGGTCGAGGTTGGACAGCTTGGCCCGCTCCGGCGGTGGCGGCAGCTCACGGGGGAGCGCGCCGGCGAGCACGCGGACCTCGTCGACCCCCTCGCGTGGACCCTGCAGGAACAGCACGTCGCCCTCGCGCAGCACCTCGTCGCCCTCCGGACCGAACACCCAGTCGACGTCCCGGCGGATCGCGATGACCCACATGCCGGTCCGGGCCGGGAGCGCCAGTTCCCGCAGGCTCGCGGTGGCGAGCTCGTTGTTCGGCCGGATGCGCACCCGGGCGGTGACCTCCGTGGCGTGACGCAGGTCGTCGCGCAGCTCGGCGGGGACCCCGAGGTCCTTCAGCACGACCCGGGCGATGTCCTCCGCGGCGTCGGCGATGCCCTCGATCGACACGGCCATCGACAGCACGCCGGCGAGCTGCTCCGCGTCCTCGTGGGTCCGGGTGGCGATCATGCTCACCGCCCGCAGGTCGACGAGCGCCTCGTCGACGAGGTCCTCCAGCCGCAACACCTCCTTGGCGAGCGACTCGTCGCCGAAGAAGATCGCGGCGTAGGCCAGGTCGACCATCAGCTCCGCGGCGTCCTTCGCCCCGACGAGCAGGTCCTTGATGGTCGGGCGCTTCCTCATGATCAGGCTCCCAGCTGCAGCAGGGTGATGGCGGCGACGAGACAGATGACCCCGGCGAGGTCCATCGTCGCGGTGACGATCGGGATGCCGTGGTTGTCCGGGTCGAAGCCGAACCGGAACGAGGTGGTGGCGGCGAGGTAGGCGACGAGGGCCAGGATCGGCAGCGCGAACGCTCCGGCCAGCAGCGTCACACCGACGGTCGTGACGACCCCGAGCGGGTCGACGCCGGGGACGGCCAGGGCGGCGAGCCAGCCGGCCACCCCGACGCCGGTGAAGGCGAGGACGGCCAACAGGACGGTCAGGGAGAAGTCGAGGGCCGCGACCTTGCCCGGCACCACGCGGGGCTCGAGCTGGCCGACGTGCAACTTCGAGCCCAACCGGCTCGCGAGCATCCCGCCGAGCGACCCGCAGTTGGCGATGAACGGCGGCAGCAGCACGAGCAGGGCCGCCGAGCTGAACTGCTGCTCCGCACGCGCCTCGACCACGATGCCGGCCAGCACGTCGATCGTGACCGCGATGGTGAGCACCACCATCGACTCGCGCACCACCCGCCGGATCGTCGCGTCGTGGGACCGGATCCCGAACACGACCGCGACGGTGCCGGCGACGACACCGAGGGCGCCGAGCGTCACCGCCAGGGGCTCGATGGTCAGGACCAGCGTGCCGACGAGCAGCGCCGGCAGCGTGACGAGGTCGCCAGTCGCCGTGATCACCGGCGCGCCGACGTCGTCCATGCTCCAGCCCTGGTCGAACGAACGGCGCGCCATCCAGACCACGACGAAGAACAGCACCACCGAGGACAGCAGCCCGCCGATGAGGGACACGGCGACGAGGTCGAGGATCGGGATCGTGGTGAGGCCGAGGATCCGGCTGATCGCCCAGGCGAGCACCCCCGCCTGCGTGGCCGTCGCGAAGCTCAGGATCGTCGACGCCTCGATCTGGCGGCCGAGCCAGCTGGTACGGGACAGCTCCGGGGTGAACAGGCCGGTCAGGATGCCGGTCGACAGGCGGGCGCCGAGCGCCCCGAAGATCGAGCCGCGCATCCCGATCGCCGCCGGGATCAGCGCGAGCAGGCCCGGGGTGCCCTCGAGCCGGCCCTGCGCGGAGGCGAGGACGATGCCGGCGATGAGCGTCGCACCCAGGCCGATCGCCAGCGCGACCGAACCGGAACGGATGCTGCGCGACTCCTGGACCCAGTAGGCCCGGACCTCCGTGACGGGCAACCCGACGGCCCGTCCGACCAGCTTGAGCACGCGCGGGACGCGGACGGGGGGATGCGGGACCCGCGGCACCCGTGGCACACGCCCTCCCTCCGCCGAGCCCGCGGGAGCCTAGCCAGCCACCCCGGCCCCGGGCTGCGGGCCGGGTGGCCGGCGGGACTACGCTCGGCCCATGACCACCTACGCCGCCCCGCTCCGTGACATCCGCTTCGTCTTCGAGCACGTGACGCCGCTGGCCGAGCTCACCGCGCTCGACGACTTCGCCCACGCCGACCCCGAGCTCGTCGCCGGACTCCTCGAGGAGGCCGGCCGGTTCGCTGCCGACGCGATCGCGCCCACCAACCGTGACGGCGATCTCGAGGGTTCGCGCGTCGAGGGGGACGGGGTGGTCACGCCGGCGAGCTTCAAGACCGCCTACCGCCAGTACGTCGAGGCCGGCTGGGGGGCCGTCCAGCACCCGGCCGCGTTCGGTGGTGGCGCCTTCCCGCTGACGGTCGCCAACGCCGTCAAGGAGATGATGACCAGCGCGAACATGGCGTTCTCGCTCGGACCACTGCTGACCACCGGCGCCGTGTACCTGCTCAGCCACCACGGCTCGGAGGAGCAGCAGCAGACCTACCTGCCGAGGATGGTGTCCGGCGAGTGGTCCGGGACGATGAACCTGACCGAGCCGCAGGCCGGTTCCGACGTCGGCGCGGTCACGACCCGGGCGGTCCCGGCCGACGACGGCAGCTACCGCATCACCGGGCAGAAGATCTACATCACCTACGGGGAGCACGACCTCGTCGAGCAGATCGTGCACCTGGTGCTGGCCCGCCTCCCCGACGCGCCGCCCGGGACCAAGGGCATCTCGCTGTTCCTCGTGCCGAAGTTCCTGGTCGAGGACGACGGCAGCCTCGGCGCCCGCAACGACGTGCAGGTCGTGTCCGTCGAGCACAAGCTCGGCATCCACGGCTCGCCCACCTGCGTGATGGCGTTCGGCGAGGGCGGCGAGGGAGCGGTCGGGGAGCTCGTCGGGGAGCCGAACGAGGGCATGCGGGCGATGTTCACGATGATGAACGACGCCCGGCTCGGGGTCGGCCTCCAGGGGGTCGCCGTCGCGGAGCGCGCCTTCCAGCAGTCGCTCGCCTACGCCCAGGAGCGGCGACAGGGCCGGGGGCCGACGAGTGCCCCGGGCGAGCAGTCACCGATCGTCGAGCACGCCGACGTCCGCCGCATGCTGCTGACCCAGAAGGCGTCGATCGAGGCGATGCGAGCGGTCTGCTACGCCAACGCCCACGCCCTCGACCAGGCCGAGCACGCCGACGACCCGGTCGTCCGCGAGCAGCAGACCAAGCTCGCCGACCTGCTCACGCCGCTGTCCAAGTCCTGGTCGACCGACCTCGGGGTCGAGCTGACCTCGCTGGCGCTGCAGATCCACGGCGGGATGGGCTACGTGGAGGAGACCGGGTCGGCGCAGCACTACCGCGACGCCCGGATCGCGCCGATCTACGAGGGCACCAACGGCATCCAGGCGCTCGACCTCGTCGGCCGCAAGCTGCCGTACGACGGCGGCGCGTTCGTGAAGGGCTTCCTCGCCGACCTGCGCACCGAGGTGGACCAGCTCCCGGCCGAGCTGGCGGCGATCGCCGACGGTGTGCGGGCCGGGCTCGACGCCCTCGAGGAGGCGACCGCGTGGATCGCGGCCCGCCGGGAGACGCCGGTCGACGTGTTCGCCGGGGCGAGCCCGTACCTGCGGGTCTTCGCCACGGTCGTCGGCGGGGCGCTGCTGGCCCGTGGCGCCGCGGCGGCGCAGCACCGGCTCGACGCCGGCGACCTCGGGGGGTACGACGCCGGCTTCCTCGCCGCCAAGGTGACCTCGGCGCGCTTCTTCGCGACGCAGCTGCTGCCGGCGGCGGTCGGGCTGCTGCCGTCCGTCATGGCCGGCGCCGAGGACCTCTACGCCTGGGACCCGGCGGCGATCGCCCCCTGAGCCACGGCTCCCACCGAGCGGGACCGACCGACCCTCGACCCACGGGGGCCGGCCCGTCATGCTGGGGACCGGACGTGAGGAGGGTGCGAGGATGGAGCTGCTCGAGCGCCTGCAGGACCGCGTCGGCATCGTGATCGACCGCGTGGTCGGGCCCCCGATCGAACGTGACGGCGCGACCGTCGTCCCGGTCGTGGCCGTCCGCGGCGGCGGTGGCGGCGGCATCGGCTCCGATCCGGCCGGCGGTGGCGAGGGTGCCGGCGGCGGGTGGGCGGCCACGGCCCGGCCGGTGGGTGCCTACGTGCTCACGGGCGGCACGGTCCGCTACGAGCCGGCCGTCGACGTCACCCGGATCGTGCTGGGCGGCCAGCTCCTGGGCGTCGTCGCCCTGCTGGTCGTGCGTCGGGCGTTGCAGCAGCGGCGCTAGGCGGGCGCTCCATCGCGCTGGACCGGCCACCAGGTCGCGACCCGCTCGCCGTGCGCGGCATCGCGCGCCACCCCCCGCAGCACCACGGTCGGCCGGCCGGTGACGAGGGGCCGGACGGCCAGCGCCACGAGCCCGACCACGGCCGGATGCCGGTCCGGCTCGCCCGTCGCCGTGCCCGCCGGCCGGTCCGTCGCCAGCCCGAGCGTGCCGCGCCCGAGGTCGCGAGCCAGGTCGAGCACCTCGTGCTGGCTCCAGGTCCGTCCGTGATGGCGGATCGCCGGGCGGTCCGGCGTCGCCTGTGGTCGCGGCGGCTGGTCGGGGAACGCCTGGACCGCGAGCGTCCAGGGCTCGCCGGCCACCGCGCCGAGGGGCGCGCCCGTGACCGCGTCGCCGACGCGCAGCACCTCGGCCGCGCGGGCATCGTCCGCGACGTGCTCGTCGAGCACGGCCACCTCGGCGTCCCCACCCGCGTCGAGCTCCACCACGAGGCCGGCCCACCAGGCGGCGAGGCAGACCGCGGCGGCCGGCCACGACCACGGGGCGTCGAGCCGGACGGCATCGCCGGGCGCGAGCAGCAGGTCGGCCTCGAGCAGGTGTGCCCCCTTCGCGGCCCACTGCGCGAGCGACGCGACGGCCTGCTCCTCGCGGCCGCGGGGCGACAGGACGGTCACGGCGGGCCGGTTCCCGAGTCGCGTCCGCGCCTCGTCGAGCGCGGTGGCGAGATCCCGCGCGGAGGATGGCTCGTCAGCCGGGGGACCGAGCTGCACGCGGGCCTCCGGGACGGGGGCGCTGGACGGGGGCGGGCGGCCTCGATGCTACCGTTGGGATGGTGCCAGACGGTCGACGGGTGGGTCACACTCGTGGCCGCAGGTGCCCGCACCCTCCGAACGGGGAACACGCGGGGACCGGCGCTCGTCCCACCCTTCGCCCCGCAGCTGGAGATCCTCGCCGCCGTGACCGGCTCACGCTCGTCGCTGTCGCTGTCCCGCCAACGGCGGGGCTCGTTCCGCCCGCTCACGATCCTGCTGGGCGTGCTGCTCACGGCCGTCGCCATCTGGGCCGTCGTGGTCGGCGTGGTCTACATCCACGCGTGGTTGCAGCTGGGCCCGGACGACGTGCCGACGTTGACCGACGACGAGGCGGCCGCACTCGGCGCGGCGGGGGCGACCGGCCCGAGCGACGCGACCACCGTGCTGGTCGTGCTGACCGAGGACCGCGACCCGACCGTGCCACGCGAACCGGCCCTCGTCGGCTCCCCGGTGCTCGTCCAGACCGGCGGCTCCCGTGAGGGCGCGGCGGCGCTGATCCTGCCGCTGGAGCTGTCGGTGATGGTCGCGGGCGAGGGCGAGCGTTCCCTCGCGCAGGTCCAGGCTGCCGGTGGCGCCGACCTGCTCGTGCGCACGCTGATGGATCACACCGGGGTCCGGATCGATCATGTGGTCAGCGCCGCGTCGGACGTCGTGCCCCGGCTGGTGGACGAGCTCGGTCCCCTGGAGATCTGCACCTCGGCGGGTTGCGCCCGTCCGAGCGCCGAGGAGCTGCGGGCGGAGTTGGCCGTGGCCGACGACCGCGGTCGTGTCCGGCTCACCGCCGACGTGCTGCGCGCCGTCGGCGACGAGCTCGGTCCGGCCTGGGCCGCCACCGCGCCGGTCGCAGCCTGGCGGGTGACCGAACTGCTGGCCCGTGACGTCCGGACCGACGCCTCCCTGCGGCCCGGTGAGCTGTTCGAGGTCGCTGACGCGCTGGCCACCGAGACCGCGCTGGAGGTCGACCAGCTCCCGCTGGTCGTCAACCCGCAGACCGAGGAGGTCGTCCCGCTGCTCGAGCCGGCCCAGGTCCGCTACGAGCACCTGCGCCAGGGCACCTCGTTCGCCGGCGTCGACGGCGAGGCGGAGGAGGAGGACCTGGTCCGGGGCGTCGAGGTGGCGGTCCTCAACGGTGCCGGCGTCGACGGACTCGCGGGCCAGGTCCAGGTGCTGCTGGAGGCGTCCGGGTTCCGGGTGGTCGGCACCGGCAACGCCCCGTCGTTCGGCCGCGAGTCGACGACGATCGGCTACCGGGAGGACGACCCGATCGCGGAGCTCGCCGCGGTGCGGCTCGCCGAACTGCTCGAGGGGGCACAGCTCGACCCGCTGACACGCGACCTCACCTTCGAGGGTGAGCCGGTCGACGTGCAGGTCATCGTGGGCGCGGACCGCATCGATGGCTGACCCGCGTGCACCGCAGGGGGCGGGGGCGAGGTCCCCCGGCCACGACCCGTGGGGGCCGACGGTCGCGGGCGGCAGCCGCCACCGGCTGCTGCGCCACCTGCTCGCCTCGCTGCTGATCGGGTCCCTGGTCGCCGGCGCGGCCGTCACGACGACCGGAGCCCTGCTGCTGCAGCAGGGTGACGCGCACCTGACGCGGGTGCCGGTGGCGGGCCTCGACCAGGCGCAGGCGGCGTCGGGGGAGGTCGACGGGCAGGAGCCGACCGGCGCGCCGCGGGCCACGGCCCGCCACTTCCTCGTGGTCGGCTCCGACTCCCGCGAGGGGCTCGACGACGAGGAGCTGCGCGACCTGCGGCTGGGCGACTTCGGGGGGCAGCGCAGCGACACGATGCTCTACGTCGCGATCAGCGAGGATCGCGAGCACGTCTCCATCGTCAGCCTGCCGCGCGACCTGCTGGTGATGGACGGCGGACAGGCCCGCAAGCTCACCGACACCTTCGCCGACGGACCTGCGGAGCTCGTGCGCATGATCCGCCAGTCCCTCGGGTTGCCGGTCAACCACTACGCACACGTCTCCATCGTCGGGTTCCTCGAGGTCGTGCGCACCCTCGGCACCGTCCGGGTCTGCCTCGACGACCCCCTGCGCGACCCGAAGAGCGGCGCGGACTTCAGCGCCGGCTGCCACGACATGGACGAGGTGGAGGCGCTGTCCTACGTGCGCTCGCGCCGTGGCTCCCGCGGGGACTTCGACCGCATCGAGCGCCAGCAGACGTTCGTCAAGGCGGTGCTCGACGAGTTGACCGCGGCGCGGGTGCTGGTCGACCCCCGGCGGCTGTTCCGGCTCGTCGAGGACGTCGCGTCGAACGTCACCACCGACGAGCACCTGCGCATGACCACGGCGCTGTCGCTCGCCGACGAGCTCCGGTCGGTCGTCGGCGGCGGGGTGCCGATGGCGACCGTCCCCGGCTACCCGCGGACGATCGACGGGGTCTACTACATCGTCCCGTACGGCCCCGGCGCCCGCGCGATGTTCGAGGACCTGCGCGAGGGACGGCCACTGCCCGACCGGGGGACGCTGGAGGACCGCGAAGAGGCGGAGGTCGTGGTCTTCAGCGGTGGGCGGGACGGGGCCGAGGCGGTGCGTGCGACGCTCGAGCTGGCCGGGTTCCCCGCATTCACCAGCGGGCGGGGTCCGGAACGCCTCGACGCGGGGGCGACGACGACGATCCACGCCACGCCGGGCAACGAGGACGCTGCCGAGCTCGTCGCCGCCGTCCTGCGGGCGCCGGTCCGGATCCTGCCCGCGGGGGTGGACGTTCCGGGTGATGCGGTCGTGGTCGTCGCCGTCGGCGACGACGCCACCGGGTGAGGGCGTCTCCATCGCACGGCCGCACCGCCTAGCGTCGACCCGACGAGGCCGAGCGGAGGAGGAGCCATGCGGGCACTGGTGCTGGCGGGGGGCGCCGGGACCCGGCTGCGGCCGATCACCTACACCTCGGCGAAGCAGCTCGTCCCCGTCGGCGGCAAACCGATCCTGTTCTACGGCCTCGAGCAGATCGCGGCCGCGGGCATCGTCGACGTCGGCATCGTCGTCGGCGACACCCACGTGGAGATCGAGCGCGCCGTCGGTGACGGGTCGGCGTTCGGGCTGCAGGTGACCTACCTGCAGCAGGAAGCGCCGCTCGGGTTGGCGCACGCCGTGCTGATCGCGGAGGGGTTCCTCGACGGCGACGACTTCGTGATGTTCCTCGGCGACAACCTCATCGAGGGCGGCATCGAGGATCTGGTCGCCTCGTTCGAGGCCGACCGCCCCGCGGCGCAGCTGCTGCTCAAGCGGGTCCCCGACCCGCAGCGGTTCGGCGTGGCGGTGCTGGACGAGGACGGCGGCGTCGCGCAGCTGATCGAGAAGCCGGCCGACCCGCCGTCGGACCTGGCGCTCGTCGGCGTCTACCTGTTCACCCCGGCGATCCTCGACGCGGCCCGGGCGATCGAGCCGTCGTGGCGCGGCGAGCTGGAGATCACCGACGCGATCCAGCGACTGCTCGACGGTGGCGCCCGGGTCCGCGCGTCGGAGGTCACCGGCTGGTGGCTCGACACCGGCAAGAAGGACGAACTGCTCGACGCCAACCGCATCGTGCTGGCCACCATCCGCCGGCGTGTGGAGGGCGAGCTCGACGCCGGCTCCGCCGTGGTCGGCGAGGTGGTCGTCGAGCCGGGCGCGACGCTCGTCCGCTCCACGGTGCGTGGCCCGGCCGTGATCGGCGCCGGCACGCGGCTCGAGGACGCCTACGTCGGCCCCTCCACCTCGATCGGCCGGGACTGCCACCTCGCCCGGTGCGAGCTCGAGCACTCGGTGGTGATGGACGGCTGCACCGTCGCCGACGTCCCCCGCCTCGAGGGGTGCCTGCTCGGTCGCGGCGTGGTGGTGGAGCGCACGGTCCGGCGACCCGCGGCACACCGGCTGCTGCTGGGCGACCACTCCCACGTCGAGCTGGCGGAAGGCTGACCCGTGCGCGTCCTCGTCACCGGCGGTGCCGGGTTCATCGGCTGCAGCTTCGTGCGGCACGCCCTCGGCGTGTCCGACACCGTCGAGGTGGTGGTGCTGGACGCGTTGACCTACGCGGGCCACCGCAGCTCGCTCGCCGACGTCGCCGACGACCCCCGGCTCACGTTCGTCCACGGCGACATCCGCGACACGACGCTGGTCGACCGGCTGGTCGGGGACGTCGACGCCGTCGTGCACTTCGCCGCGGAGTCGCACGTCGACCGCTCGATCGAGGGGCCGGTGCCCTTCCTCGAGACCAACGTCGTCGGCGCCGGGGTCGTGTTCGACGCCTGCCGGCGGCACGACGTCGGTCGCGTGCTGCACATCTCGACCGACGAGGTCTACGGGTCGATCGCGGAGGGCTCGTTCGCCGAGGCCGACGCGCTCGAGCCGAACAGCCCCTACGCCGCGTCCAAGGCCGCCGCCGACCTGCTCGCCCGGTCGTACGGGGTGACCTACGGGTTCCCCATCACCGTCACCCGGACCGCGAACAACTTCGGCCCCTACCACCTGCCGGAGAAGGTGGTGCCGCTGTTCGTGACCAACCTCCTCGACGGTGGCCGCGTGCCGCTGTACGGCAGGGGGGCGAACGTGCGGGACTGGACCTACGTGCTCGACAACGTCGCCGCGCAGTGGCTCGTGCTCACCGAGGGCACCCCCGGCGAGGTCTACAACGTCGGTGCCGGCAACGAGCTGACCAACCAGGAGCTCACCTTCGCGATCCTCGCGCGGTTCGGGCTGACCGGGGACGCGGCGGCGGACCGCATCGAGTACGTCGCCGATCGGCCCGGGCACGACCTGCGCTACTCGGTCGACACGTCCCGGATCCGGGCCCTCGGGTGGGAGCCGGCCCACGCCTTCGATGCGGCGCTCGACGCCACCATCGCGTGGTACCGGGCGAACGAGGCCTGGTGGCGGCCGCTGAAGGACGCGGGCGTCGGTGCCCGCCGGGGACGCGTGACGTGAGGGTCCTCGTCACCGGCGCGGGCGGCCAGCTCGGTCGCGACCTCGACGCCGCCTTCGCGGAGCACGCGGTCACCGGGTTGCCCCGCGACGAGCTCGACATCAGCAGCGAGGCAGCGGTCGCCGCGGCCGTGGCGGAGCTCGACCCGGCGGTCGTCGTCAACGCGGCCGCGTGGACCGACGTGGACGGCTGCGAGGCCGACCCGGACCGGGCCCACGCCGTCAACGCGCTCGGCCCGTGGTGGCTCGCCCGTGCCTGCGCCCGGACCGGTGCGACGCTGGTCCACGTCTCGACCGACTACGTGTTCGGCGGGCCGCCTGGCCCGAGCGCGCCGCTCGACGCCACCGGGGCACGCCGGCCCTGGACCGAGTTCGACCTCCTCGCGCCCGTCAACGCCTACGGCCGCAGCAAGGCGGCGGGCGAGGAGCTCGTCCGGGGCACGCTGTCGACCCACCACATCGTGCGCACCGCCTGGCTGTACGGCGCCGCAGGGCACAACTTCGTGCGCACCATGCTGCGGCTCGGGCACGCGGGCCGGCCGGTCCGGGTCGTCGACGACCAGGTCGGCAGCCCGACCGCCACGCCGGACCTCGCGGCGGCGATCCGGGAGGTGGCGGTCTCCGGGCGCTTCGGCACGTGGCACCGCACGAACCGCGGCAGCTGCAGCTGGTTCGCGCTCGCCCAGGCGGTCTTCGCGCTCGCCGATCTGGACGTCGACCTCGCGCCCCAGCCCTCGACCGCCCTCGACCGTCCCGCCCCCCGGCCGAGCTGGTCGGTCCTGGACGACCGGCACGCCACGCTCGCGGGGCTGGGGCCGTTGCCGCCCTGGCGTGACGCGCTCGCCCGCGTGCTCGACGAGCTCGGCGAGCTCCGCAGGCCCGACGCAGCGCCGGGTGGGGTCCCGCCGTGATCGGCGCGCCCGCCGCTGCCGCTGCCGCCGAACATGCGCAGGTCGCGCTCGTGGTCGTGACCCACGACACCCGCGAGGAGGCGCTCGGCTGCCTCGATGCCCTGACGCCGGACGCCGTCGACGAGCTCGTCGTCGTCGACTGCGGCTCGGACGACGGCACGGCCGCCGCCGTGCGGGTGGCCGCCCCCACCGCACGGGTCCTCGAGCTCGTGAACGCCGGCTTCGCCCGCGGCGCCAACGCGGGCATCCGGGTCACCTCCGCGCCGGTCGTGGTGGTCGCCAACGCCGACGTCCGCTTCCCACCCGGAGCGTTGCGCACCCTGGCCCGGACGACGATGGCCGCGGCCGAGCGAGGTGCGGTCGGCCCCCGCGTGGTCTACCCGGACGGGAGCCCGCAGGCGTCCGCCAGGCGGCTGCCGGCGCTCGGTACGGCGGTCGGGCACGCGCTGGTCGGCCGGGTCGCGCCCGCCAACCGGTGGACCCGCCGGTACCGGGCGCTCGACGTCGACCCCTCGCAGGCGCGTGAGGCCGATTGGCTGTCCGGCTGTGTGCTGGCCGTGCGCCGGGAGGCCTTCGACCAGGTCGGCGGGTTCGACCCCGGCTACTTCCTCTACGTCGAGGACGTGGACCTCGGGACCCGCCTGCGGGCCGCCGGTTGGCGGATGTGGCACGATCCGACCGTGGAGGTGGTCCACCGGGTCGGGGCGTCGACGACGGCCCACCGCATCCGGGCGGTCGTCCACCACGCACGGGGTCTGGACCGCTACGTCGCCCGGCACCTGCTGCACGGGCGGTACGCGCCGCTCGCGCGCCTTGCCCTGCGCGCCGCGCTGACCCTCTGGGTCGTCGCGACGCTGGTGTGGGAGCGGCTGGCGCCGCGCAACGTCAGCACGACCGGCGAGCGGGTTCGCCGTCGGCACCATGCCCTGACGGAGGGAAGGCCATGACCGTGGTCCGGGACGCGATGATCGTCGCGGGAGGCGCCGGCACCCGGCTGCGCCCGTTGACGCTGAGCACCCCGAAGCCGTTGCTGCCCTTCTGCGGGGCGCCGTTCCTGACGGGGGTGATCCGCCGGCTGGCGTCGGTCGGGGTCGATCGGGTCCTGCTCGTCGTCGGCGCGGACACGGCCCCGTTCGGCCTCCTCGCCGACGACGCGGCCGCCCACGGGGTGCACGTCGAGGCGGTCCCCGAGCCGGTCCCGCTCGACACCGCCGGCGGGGTCCGGGCGGCGCTCGACCGGGTCCGGGGCACGTTCCTGGTGCTCAACGGCGACATCCTCACCGGCGTGGACCTCGCGGCGGTGACGGCGACCCACGCGCGGGCCGGCGCCGCGGCCACGCTCGTGCTCACCCGGGTCGAGGACACCTCGACCTATGGGGTGTGCGTGCGGGAGGGCACCCGCATCGTCGATTTCGTCGAGAAGCCCGCCCCCGGCAGCCTGCCCGGGCAGGACACCGTCAACGCCGGGACCTACGTGCTGGAACCGGACGCGCTGGCGCGGTTCCCGGCGGGGCGGCTGAGTTTCGAGCGGACCGTGTTCCCCGGGCTCGTCGCCGCCGGGGAGCACGTGGAGGGCTACGTCGACGACGGGGTGTGGGCCGACCTCGGCACCCCGGAGCGCTTCCTGCACGGGCACCGGCTGGCGCTCGACGGGCGCCTGACGTGGCCCACCCTCGACGAGCTGCCGGCGGACGCGGACGGCGTCCGCCGCGCCGACGACGTGGAGGTCGCACCGGATGCCGTCGTCACCGGGCCGGTCCTGCTGCTCCCGGGCGTGCAGGTGGCCGCGGGGGCACGGGTCGGTCCGCACGCGGTGCTCGGCCGCGACGTGGTGGTCGGTGCCGGCACGAGCGTGACCGATGCGGTCGTGTTCGAGGACGCCCGCCTCGGTGCGGAGGTCCGGGTCGCCGGCTCGCTCGTCGGCAGGGGTGCGACGATCGGGGACCGTGCGCTCCTCGCGGAGGACGTGGTCGTCGGGGACGGGGTGTCGGTGGGGCCAGGTACCGTCGCGCCCGCCGGAGCGCGCCTCGCGTGAGCCCGCTCGCGGGGCCGGGTGCGGCCACCCGCGGCCGCGCCTCGCGTCGAGCGTCGAGCGGGGCATGGTCGTCGCTCCCCGGCACGGGGTCGTGCTCGCCCCTCGGGCGGGCAGCACAGGACGGGTCGGACGGGTGAACGCCACGAACTTCGAGCCCTCGACGGGCGGCCTGCTGGGTCGGGGGCCGCTCGGCAAGCTGGGCGAGCTGTGGCGCGCCCGTGAGCTGCTCAGCCAGCTCGTCGCCAAGGAACTGAAGGTCCGCTACAAGAGCTCCTCCCTCGGGTTCCTCTGGTCGATGCTCACCCCCGCGCTGATGACCGTGGTGTTCACCATCGTGTTCACCCGCGTCGTGCCGATCCGCATCCCCGACTTCGCGGCCTTCTTCCTCGCCGGGTACCTGCTGTGGCAGTTCTTGCAGAACTCCTGCCAGGGCGCGATCCACTCGATCGTCGGCAACGGCGACCTCGTCAAGAAGGTGTACTTCCCCCGGGAGGTCCTACCGCTCAGCCACGTGCTCGCGCAGCTGATCCACCTGCTGCTCGCCCTGCTGGTGGTCAGCCCCTACCTGATCGTCACGCGCGGGGTCGACGTGCTGCTCTACCTCCCGGTCACCCTGCTGACGGTGGCGCTGCTGACCGTGTTCGTCGCCGGGGTGGCGATGTGGTTCGCGGGCGTCAACGTCGTCTTCCGTGACCTGCAGGAGCTGTTCGTCGTCATCTTCCTGGTGTGGTTCTACGCCACGCCGGTGCTCTACCCGCTCGCGCTCGTCCGGGCGCAGCTCGGCGCGGACGCGCTGCTGGTCCGCGCGCTCGCGCTCAACCCGATGACCTGGTTCGTCGAGGCCTTCCGCACGCCGCTGTACGGGGCGGTCCGCGAGACCGGCGCGGCGGCCGATGCCGGGCTCGCGCTCGTGACCTCCTCCGGGCCGGCGCTGCCCTCCGCGACGGTGCTGGCGGTCTGCCTCGGGTGGGCGCTGCTGACCTTCCTCGGCGGCTACACGGTGTTCCTGCGCCGGGCCCGCACCTTCGCGAAGGAGGTGTGATGGGTCGTCGCGCCTCGAGCCGTCCCGCGCCCGCCCGCGTCGACCCGGTCGCCCACGCCATCGTGGTCGACGGGGTGACCGAGACCTTCCGGCTCTACCAGGAGCGCCCGTCGGGCCTGAAGGAGCGGCTCTACCGCTTCCGGCGGTCGACCTACACCGACTTCGACGCGCTCCAGGACGTGAGCTTCACCGTCGGCTACGGCGAGTCCATCGCGGTGATCGGGCACAACGGCTCCGGCAAGTCGACGCTGCTGAAGCTGCTCGCCCGCATCCTGCCGCCCGACCAGGGCAGCGTGCGGACCAACGGTCGGGTCGCCTCCCTGCTCGAACTCGGCGCGGGGTTCCACGGGGAGCTGAGCGGTCGGGAGAACATCTACCTCAACGGGGCGATCCTCGGCATGTCGCGGGCGCAGATCGACGAGCGCTTCGACGCCATCGTCGACTTCGCGGGGATCCGCCCGCTGCTGGACACGGCGGTGCGGACCTACTCGTCCGGGCTCTACGTCCGGCTCGGGTTCGCGATCGCGGTGACCGTCGACCCCGACATCCTGTTGGTCGACGAGGTGCTGGCGGTCGGCGACGCCGAGTTCCAGGACCGCTCCCTCGAACGGATGCGCCGCTTCCGCGACGACGGCAAGACCATCGTGCTGGTCAGTCACGACCTCGCTGCCGTACGCGACCTGTGCGACCGGGCGATCGTGCTGGACCGGGGCCGGGTGGCGTTCGACGGCCCCGTCTCGGAGGGCGTCGAGCTCTACCGCCAGCGGGTGGCTACCGCCCACGTCCCGGCGGGGCCCCGCTGGTCGGGCTCGCGCCGGGTCGCGATCGAGCAGGTGCTGCTGCTCGGCGCGGACGGGCAGCCGGTCGCGGAGGCCCCGCCCTCGACCCCGCTGACCCTGCGGGTCCGCCTGCGCGCATCGGAGTTCGTGGAGGTCTGCAGCCTCGGCATGACGGTGACCCGCGGCGACGGCACCCACCTCTACGAGCTGCACACCACCTGGCAGGGGGTCGCGGTCGGGCCGCTCGCGGTCGGCCAGGAGGCCACCGTCGACGTGCGCTTCAGCGCGCACCTGCTGGCCGGTCACTACTCGATCGCGACCTCGGTGACCGACGTGAACGGGCGGGAGACCTGGGCGGTCGTCGCCGACGCGGTCCGCTTCGCGATCGAGCCGGCGCCGGGTGGCGCGGGCCTCGTCGACCTGGCGGCGTCCACGTCGGTCGTCGAGGGGCCGGCCCGCCGCCTCGGGGACCCCGGCTTCACCGGGCCGATCCCGCTCCCGCGTCTGCAGCGCCGGCGGGACGCCGCGCCGTGAGCCCCGCCCCGTGAGCGCGACCCGGGTCGCGGCGATCGTCGTGGCCTGGCAGTCGGCGGCGGACCTGCCGGCGTGCCTCGCCAGCCTCGACGCGCAGGACCACGACGCGCTCGAGGTGGTCGTGGTCGACAACGCCAGCACCGATGGGACCGCGGACGTGCTCGCCGCCGCAGCCTCCGGCCAGCGCCGCCACCCCCTGCGGGTCCGCACCAACCCCACCAACCGGGGCTTCGCCGGCGGGGTCAACGACGGCCTCGCCCTCCTCGGTCCCGAGGTGGAGGTCGTCCTGCTCGTCAACCCCGACACCCGCCTGGCGCCCGACCTGGTGCGCCGGGGGGTCGCGGCGCTGCTCGTCGACAGACACCGTGGCAGCGTCCAGCCGAAGGTCCGGCGGGCCGTGCCCGCCCCGGACGGCCGGCCCGTGCTCGACACGACCGGGCACGTGCTGACCCGCGCCCGCTTGCTGCGGAACCGGGGTGAGGGCGAGATCGACGGCGGGCGTCACGACACCCCCGGCGAGGTCTTCGGGGTGTCGGGCGCCGTCGCGCTGCACCGGCGGGCGATGCTCGCCGACGTCGCCTGGCGCGGCCCCGACGACGCGGGGCAGGTGCTGACCGACGACCTGTTCGCCTACTTCGACGACGTCGACCTCGACTGGCGCGCGCGGCTGCTCGGCTGGAGCGCGTGGTACGAGCCGTCCGCGCTGGCCTGGCACGTCCGTGGCGGTGCGGGACCCCGACGGACCGCCACGGTCGAGGCGCTCAACTGGTCCAACCGACTGCTGGTGCTCGCCACCTGCGACGACGGTCGGTCGCTGCTGCGGGCCGGGCCGGTGGTGGCGGCCACCACCCTGCTGAAGACGGTGGAGCTCGCGCTCACCTGCCCCCGGGCGGTGCTGCCCGCGCTCCGGCGCCTCGGCCTGCTCCCGGCGGCGCGGCGACGGCGC
The DNA here is from genome assembly GCA_007133465.1 of Nitriliruptoraceae bacterium. Lineage (GTDB taxonomy): Bacteria > Actinomycetota > Nitriliruptoria > Nitriliruptorales > Nitriliruptoraceae > SLMP01. Next base: position 16,327 of record SLMP01000166.1, read on the forward strand.
CGGGAGCTGGTGGCGCGCGCCCGTGTCCCGACCGCGCAGGTCGTCGCCCGCTGGGCCGAGCCGTTCTCGTGGCGCGCCTGGGTCCGCACGTGGTGGCGGCGGGTCACCGGGCGCGCGCTCGGTGTCGCCGGCCAGTGACGACGCGGCGCTCCCGCGGTCGCGGTCAGCCCTCGTCGGTGCCGTCGGCGTCGGTCCCGTCCGCGTCCGACCCGTCGGTGCCGTTCTCGTCTGCGTCGGGCGTCCCGTCGCCGTCGACGTCGTCCGGATCGATCTCCTCCATGTCCTCCGGCGGCGTGCGCACGTCGATCGGCGCCTCATCGGTGGAGGTGTCCTCCACCTCGACGTCGTCGAAGGCGAGGACCTCGCTCGGGAACGGGGCCGACAGCCGCTCCGGGGCGATCCCGTGGGTGCCGAAGTGCTCGATCACGAACGCGTGGGCGACGGTGTCGTCCCAGGTGTCGCAGTCCATCGCCGTGCCCCAGGCGCGGAAGGCGACCGCCTTGCCGGAGCTGATGCCCGGCTCCTCGTAGGGAGCGGTGACGATGCCGATGCCGCCGATGTCGCGTCGGAAGCCGTTGGCGTTGAGCACCTCCGCCCAGCCGCCGATCGAACGGGCCGTGGCGTCGTCGACCTGCTCCGGGTCCCACCAGACGATGACCGTGCCGTGCTCGAGGTTGTGGGTCAGCGACACCTCGTCGAGCTGACGATCCGCGGCCGGCAGCACCGGGTGCACCCCGATCGTGTGCGGCCCGGAGTGGGTTGGGCGCACCTCGCCGTAGATCGTGTCCGGGTCGGGCGCCGCGTTGTTCTCGAAGTGGGTGCGGTCCGGCAGGGGCTCGCGGTCGACCACCATCTCGCACCCGGCGGCGAGCCGGGCGACCTCCGCCTCGGACGACGACACGAGGATCGCGTCCTCGAGGTTCGTCCCGTCCGGCAGGAACGCCTGCAGCGCCACCGCGGCGACGACGGCGACGATCGCGAAGGTGACGAGCCCGTTGCGCAGCTGCGCCCGCTTGCGCTGCTTGGCGGCCTCGGCCTCCTTGCGCTTGCGCTCGTCGCGGGCCAGCGCCTTGCGCTCCTTGTTGGTCAGCCGCTCGCGCTCGGCCATGGGACACCTCGATCGACGACTGGACGGGGGGAACGGCGCAGGGTAGCCAGGGCGGTCGCTGCGGCCGTCAGCGCTCCAGCAACAGCCCGTCGACGTCGATCGGCGCGCGCTCGCGGAGGACCGTGTCCGCCGCCGGCCAGCCCACCGCCACCATCCCGAGCGGCTCCCACCCGGCCGGCAGGTCGAGCTCGTCGCGCACCGTCTGCGGGCAGAACACGGTCGAGGAGATCCAGGCGGCGCCGAGCCCGTGGCCGGCGAGCACGACCTGCAGGTTCTGCAACGCGGCGCCGCCGGACAGGACGAACAGGTCGCGCTCCGCGACCGTGCGCCGCGCGTCGGGGTAGCGGTGTGCCCCGTCGAGCACCACGAACGGCACGAGCAGCTCCGGCGCCGCCCGCAGCACCTCGTCGGAGCGCTCGAGGCGCCGCGTGATCGTGGCCTCCGGGACCCCGTCGCCGGTCAGGTCGGCGCGCCACCTCCTCGCCATGGCAGCGAGGAGGCGGGTCCGGGTCGTGGTGGTCAGCCGGAGCATGCGCCACGGCCGGGTGTGGTGGGGGGCGGGGGCGGTCGCTGCTGCTGCGACGGCCGCACGCAGGGCCGTCGCCGGCACGGGCCGCGTCGCATCGAAACGCCGGACGGTGCGGCGGGCCGTCACCGCGTGCTCGACCGCGGTGACCCCGCCGACCGCGAACAGGTCGTGCTCGAGGTCGCGGACGAGGTCGGCGCCCGTCCCCGGCCGGTCCGGTGCGAGGCCACGGACGAGGACGAAGGGGGTCCCGCTCGACTTCGTGCGGACCAGGTCGGCAGCCGCGGCGAGCTCGTCGGCGACCGCCGGTGCCGTGACCGCCAGCGGCCGGCCGTCGAGGTCGTGGCCGCCGCGTTCGTCGCGCAGGGCCGGCGCCCCGGCGATGCCCAGCGCCACGTCGGTCTGCCCGACCCGCCACGGGCGACCGAACGTGTCGGTCACGACGACGCCGACGTCGCGGCCGGTGCGCGCTGCCAGCTCGGCGCGCAGCGCGGCGGCGGAGGCGTCCGGGTCGTCGGGGAGCAGCAGGGCCAGCCCGTCGCCGACGTTCGAGCCGTCGATCCCCCCGTTGGCCGCCACGAACCCGTGGGGCGTCCGGGTGATCAGCACGCCCGGGGTGTCGGCGACGATCGCGACGGCCTCCGTGCGGGCCAGCGCCCGCCGCGCGTCGTGCGCGTCGTGCGCGTCGTCGGTCGCCGGCAGCGGGACGGTGGCGCCCTCGGTCAGGCTCACGACCTTCGATGCGACACAGACGACGTCGCCGTCGCGCAGGTCCTCCCCGGCGGCGCGGAGGGCGTCCAGCAGGGCCGCCGCGAGGTCGTCCCCCGGCCGGAACCGGTGCGGGGTCGGCAGCGGGGTCACCGTGAGCCGTCCCCTCATCCCGCGCACTCCTGGGCGAGCTCGAGGCACGTGCAGGCGAGTGACGCCGCCACCTCGACGTCGTCCATGATCGTGTCGGTGGCGACGCAGCGGATGCCGAGCGCCTCGACCTCCGGGACGGCGGCGGCGTCGCGTTCGTCGACCACCCACCCGTCGAGCAGTGCGGGGCCGTAGTGGCGGGCGACGCCGGCGGCGGAGACCTCCGCGCCGACGGCGGGGAGCAGCTTGTGGGCCATGCCCCGGACGACCGTCCCGCCGATGATCGGGGAGATGCCGACGACCGGGGCCGCGGTGGTGCGCAGCGCCGCGGCGATGCCGGGGATCGCGAGGATCGTGCCGATCGACACGACCGGGTTGGAGGGGGCGACGAGGACGGCCTCGGCGTCGAGCAGCGCCTCGACCACCCACGGGCCGGGTTCGGCGTCGTCGCCACCAGCCAGGCGGACGGCGGCGACCTCCGGGGCGGCGCGTTCGCGGACCCAGTACTCCTGGAAGTGCAGGTCGCGCCCGTCGGTGGTGTGGATCCGGGTCTCGACCGGGTCGTCCGTGGCGGGCAGCAGCCGCTGCTCGACGCCGAAGCCGCGGGAGATCTCCTCGGTGACGACCGACAGGGGGACGCCCTCACGGAGGCGGGCGGTGCGGTGCAGGTGGACCGCGAGGTCGCGGTCGCCGAGCGTGAACCACGGCTCGTGGCCGAACCGGGCGAGCTCCTCCGCGACCGTGAAGCGCTCGTGCACGCGGCCCCACTGCTGGGTCGGGTGCACCACCCCGCCGAGCCAGTAGGTGATCGAGTCGAGGTCCGGGCAGATGCGCAGGCCGTGCAGCTCGAGGTCGTCGCCGACGTTGACGATCGCGACGACGTCCTCGGGCGGGGCGACGGCGGCGAGCCCTCGAAGGAAGCGCGCAGCGCCCACGCCACCGGCCAGTACCGCGTACACGTGCGAACTCCCGAGGTCGTCGACCGCCGTAGGGTAGGTCGTGGCCGGGTCGCTACCGTGCCGGCCGTCGGCATGAGGAGCTGTGGGTGACGGACACCCCGAGGTGGGCGACCGCCGCGGACGCAGGGCCCGAGGTGCTCGCGCGGACCCTGCCGCGGGCGTTGCACCGTGCGGAGGAGGGCCGGTCGCTCACGCGGGTGGAGGCGGCGGCGCTCGTCACGGCGCGCGGCGGTGACCTGGAGCGGCTGGTGATGGTGGCGGCGCGGGTGCGGGATGCCGCGCCGTGGTACGCCGAGGGAGCGTGGGGCCGCACCGTCGACGGCGGGCGGCGGGTGACCTACTCGCGCAAGGTGTTCGTGCCGCTGACGCATCTGTGCCGGGATGCCTGCGGGTACTGCACGTTCGCCTGGCCGCCGAAGGGGGACGTCCCGGCGTTCCTGTCGCCCGACGAGGTGGTGGACATCGCCCGGGCCGGGCAGGCGGCGGGGTGCAAGGAGGTGCTGTTCACGCTCGGGGACCGGCCGGAGGCGCGCTACCCGACGGCGGCGGCCTGGTTGGAGGCGCGTGGCTACGCGTCGACGCTCGAGTACCTCCGAGCGGTCGCGATCCAGGTGATCGAGGCGACCGGCCTGCTGCCGCACCTCAACCCGGGGGTGTTGTCCTGGGCGGAGCTCGCGACGCTCAAGCAGGTGTCGGCCTCGATGGGGATGATGCTCGAGTCGACCTCGACGCGGCTGCTCGCGAAGGGGCAGGCGCACCACAACGCGCCGGACAAGGACCCGGCGGTGCGGCTGCGCACGCTCGAGGACGCCGGGCGGCTGTCCGTGCCGTTCACGTCGGGGCTGCTGGTCGGCATCGGGGAGACCCCGGTCGAGCGGGCGGACGCGCTGTTCGCGCTGCGGGACGTCCACCGGCGCTACGGGCACCTGCAGGAGGTGATCGTCCAGAACTTCCGGGCGAAGCCCGACACGGCGATGCGGGCGCACCCGGAGCCGGGGTTCGAGGAGGTGCTGGCGTCGGTGGCTGCGGCGCGGGTCGTGCTCGGCCCGACGGTGCACGTGCAGGCGCCGCCGAACCTGTCGCCCGACACCTACGGGGACCTGCTGCGGGCCGGGATCGACGATCTCGGTGGGGTGTCGCCGGTGACCCCGGACCACGTCAACCCGGAGGCGCCGTGGCCGCAGCTCGACGCGTTGGCGGCGCGGGCGCGCGAGCACGGGTTCACGCTGACCGAGCGGCTGTGCATCTACCCGGAGTGGGCGCGGCGGCCGGACCCGTGGCTCGCCGGGCGGATGCGGGCGCCGGTCGCGGCGCTGGCGGATGGCGTCGGGTTGGCCCGTGAGGGGGCGGTGCCGGCGCCGCAGGTCTGGCAGGACCCCGAGGTGGTGTCGGTCGAGCTGTCGTCGTCGATGGCGGCGGTGGTCGACGGTGACGAGGCGGGCGGGTCGGCCGCGGACGGGCGCAACGCCCGCTCCGCCGCGGCGGAGGACGAGCTGCACCGGGCGGTCTACGGCGACCTGCACGTGATCGCGGACGGGGTGCTGGCGGCGAACGCCCCGCGGGTCGAGGGGCCGGCGCGCACGTCGCTGCGGCGTGACGTGGCGGCGGCGCTCGCCCGGGCGCAGCGTGGGGTGGTGCTCGACGACGCGGAGGCGCTGCTGCTGTTCGACGCGACCGGGGTGGAGCTCGATGCGCTGGCGGCCGCGGCCGACGAGGTCCGCGCCGAGCGGGTCGGCGACACGGTGACCTACGTCGTCAACCGCAACCTCAACTTCACCAACGTCTGTTACACCGGCTGCCGGTTCTGCGCGTTCGCGCAGCGACGCGACGACCCCGACGCCTACACCCTCTCCCTCGAACAGATCGCCGACCGGGTCGCGGAGGCGTGGGACGAGGGCGCGACCGAGGTGTGCATGCAGGGCGGGATCCACCCGGACCTGCCCGGCGACTACTACTTCGACGTCCTGGACGCGGTGAAGGGCCGGGTGCCGGAGATCCACGTCCACGCGTACTCGCCGATGGAGGTGGTCAACGGCGCGACCCGGCTCGGGGTGTCGGTCCGCGAGTGGCTGGCGGAAGCGACGCGCCGCGGGCTGGATTCGATCCCCGGGACGGCGGCGGAGATCCTGGACGACGAGGTCCGCTGGGTGCTCACCAAGGGCAAGCTGCCGACCGCCGCGTGGATCGACGTCGTCACCACCGCGCACGACCTCGGCATCCCGACCACCTCGACGATGATGTACGGCCACGTCGACGAGCCGCGCCACTGGGTCGCGCACCTCAAGCTGCTGCGGTCGCTGCAGGAGCAGACGGGCGGGTTCACGGAGTTCGTGCCGCTGCCGTTCGTGCACCAGCTCGCCCCGATCTACCTCGCCGGGGTGGCCCGGCCCGGGTCGTCCTGGGAGGACGACCGGCGGGTGCACGCGATGGCTCGCCTGCTGCTCGCCGGCGCGATCGACAACGTGCAGCTGTCGTGGGTGAAGGTCGGTCTCGAGCGGGCGGTCGACCTGCTGCGCGGCGGATGCAACGACCTCGGCGGGACGCTGATGGAGGAGACCATCTCCCGGATGGCGGGCTCTGAGCACGGCGTGCGTCAGTCGCCGCAGACGCTGATCGACGTCGCGGCGGCCGCCGGCCGGCCGGCGCGCGAGCGCACCACGACCTACGGGCAGGTCACGCGGGTCCGGGCCGGCGTTCGCTGACGGTCCGGCGCGGCGGCGCGGGACGACGTCGCTCGCGTGCCGGTGGCCGTCGCCTTCGTGCCGGTGGCCGTCGCCTTCGTGCCGGTGGCACCGCACCGTGCTCGTCCCTGCGACCGAGACCTGGACAAGAACCTCGACAACCACACTTGACAAAACCTATACAACATGTCACGATTCGACCCTTCACCAAGCCCCACCCCACAGCCACTGGAGAAGCACCGATGGCCACCGCAGCACTCACCATCGCCCCCCCGGCCTCCCGCTCCGCCAGCACCTCTGCCCGGGCCGTCACCACCGCGCGATCGACGGAGGACCTGCTGGTCGCGGTCGCTGCCGGTGACCAGCTCGCCTTCGAGACCCTCTACGACCGTGTCTCGCCACAGGTCCTCGGCGTCGCCCTGCGGGTCCTGCGCGACCGGTCGCTCGCGGAGGAGGTCACCCAGGAGGTGCTCGTCGAGGTGTGGCGCAAGGCCACCCGGTTCGACCCCGAGCGTGGTTCCGGGTCCGGCTGGATCACGACCCTCGCGCACCGGCGTGCCGTCGACCGCGTACGGAGCGAGCAGGCGAGTCGCGACCGCGACGACCGGGTCTCGCGCCGGGACGAGGTGCGCGCCTTCGACGAGGTCGCCGACGAGGTGCAGATCCGCCTCGACCACTGGCAGGTCCGCCGCGCCCTGGCGACGCTGACGGAGCGCCAGCGCGAGGCGATCGAGCTGGCCTACTTCGGGGGCCACACCTACCGGGACGTCGCCCGCGTCCTCGGCATCCCGGAGGGCACGGCGAAGTCCCGGCTCCGTGACGGGCTCCTGCGTCTGCGGACGGCCCTCGAGGACCTCGTCTAGTTCCCTCGCCCGCAACGACGAACGCAACCGAGCGCCCGCCTCTCCGGCGGGCGCTCCTGCATGGTGCGCCAGGCGCCCAGCGGGCTCCCGGCCGGGGCCGACGCCGACGCGAGTCCGAGCCGGTGCCCCACGCGGGTCGATCGCCGGGTGGAGCCCGCATGCGTGCGGTCATCCACGGCCATCTGGCCACCACCGGTCGTGGTCGAGGGGGGTCCTCGACCCCCACCGGTTGTGGTCGACCACAAATCAGCACTTGACAGATCCCGTTCACTGCTGAGAATAACGTTCATGTAGTTCCATGGCGGTTGGACGGTAGGAGTTCCGGTGGGAGTCATCGCAGAGCTGACCGCGAAGCTCGCCTTCGATGCGGACGACCGGACCTGGATGCTCGAGGCCAAGTGCCTCGACGCCGACCCGGAGGCCTTCTTCCCGGAGAAGGGCGGCTCGACGCGTGAGGCCAAGCGCATCTGCGACGCCTGCCCCGTCCGATCGGACTGCCTGGAGCACGCGCTGACGAACGATGAACGCTTCGGGATCTGGGGAGGTCTCTCGGAACGCGAACGTCGCCGCGTCAAGCGCCTGAGCGCCTAGCCAGCGGCGGCCGTCGGGCGCCCGGCGCCGGCGGCC
>SLMP01000077.1 GCA_007133465.1 Nitriliruptoraceae bacterium
GCCGGTACCCGCAGTGCGCGCACGGTCGATCCTCCACCGGCGGCACCTCGCCCCACGGGCGCCGGGAGGGCGGAGGCGTCCACTCCTCGCAGAACCGTTCCACCCGATCGACGAGCTGCTGTTCGACGGGTTCGGCCATGTCCCCCCAGGCGTCCTCGGCGAGCTCGAGCAGCTGCATCACGACCTGGTCGGGATCGCCGGTCGCCAACGCCACCTCGATGCCGTCCAGCGCCCACCGCAGGGAGGTGGCAGCGTCGATGCCCGCGTAGCTGTACGCGGCGGAGTTGTACAGCCACACATCCTCAGGATCGCGCTCTCGCAGGGTCGCGAACAGCGCGTCGGCCTCCTCGATCTCGCCAGCATCCAGGAGGCACTCGGCGATGTCGGCCTCCGGGTCGGGCACCGACCGGTATCCGGCTGCGATCGCCTCACGCTTCGCGGCGATCGCGTCCTGGTAGTGGCCCGCTTCACGGAACCCGCGATGGACCTCGTCGAGGATCTCGTAGGCCGCGACCTGATGGTGCGCGCACGGGTGGGCCAGCACAGCCCGCCACCGGTCGACCGCCTCGTCCGGTCGCCCGTCCGCCATGGCCTGCTCGGCCCGGTCGGTCAGCGTCCGGACCTGACGCCACGACTCCTCGAGGGTGATCTTGGCCATCGGTTCCAGCCCCACAGGTCGGGTGAGCGACGTCGCGCATCGTAGGGCTGAGCCGGAGCAGCCCGCCGGTTCCGGAGGATGAGATTGATGCGGCACAACGGCTCGCGGCCCAGATGAGCTCCTTCACCTGTCGAACGATGCTGATGCCGAGGACGGGGCGCTCGCGGGGAGGGCCGAGGCCATCTCCGTCATCGAAGATCGAGCAGCGCCAGCGAGCCTGCTGGATCGGTCAACCCGCGCCCGGAAATCCCCGTTCTGTGCGGGGCGAGATGCTTCCACTCGGGCACGGACCCGCGCACAACCGACGCGGGTGGTTTGCGACAGCAGGATCATCCGCGCCCGCCCGCAGCCACAGCATGTTCGGCGCCGGGGCGTCGAACTCGCGCTGGACGAGGTCGTCGTGGACCGCGGAGTAGGGGCAGATCCAGACCCTCGACGCTACGGATGCCTCCACTGCGTCGTGCCCCCATCACACCATGAGGCGGTTCTACGCCGACCAGCCGGTTCGGCTTCCCAACCCTGCCAACCGGTGCCGGCGCGCATTCCGGATAGCGCTGGTGCGCCACCTGTCTCGGGCGGTCTGGTCCTGCTGTGCTCCCCCGTCGTTACCGCCCAGGCCGGTGTATCGTCCCGCGATGGGCGTGAGGATCGGGGCGATGGTCGCAGCACGACACCGGCCGGGGGAACCGGTCGCGGTCCCGTACGCGCCGCCGGGCAACCGGGCTCTGCCGGTGGAGGTGTTGGATCGCGCCTCAGTCCTGGCCAGGACTCGGCTTCCGGGTGACCGCCAGCGCCTCGAGTTCCACGTGTTGATGCTCTGCACGTCCGGTGAGGGCAGCCACGTGGTGGACTTCGAGCCCGTACGCATGCGGGTCGGTACCTGTCTGCGCGTCCACCCTGGGCAGGTGCAGCGATGGGTCGCAGAGCCGGACTTCGAGGCCGAGCTGGTCGTGTGGCGGGCCCAGGCCCATCCGCAGGACCCGATCTCGCCGGCGTGGTTCCCGGGCTGCGGAGCGGCGACGAGCTGGGATCTGGCTTCCGTCGCGTTCGCGGAAGTACGCCGCGCGATCGCGGACATCCGCCGGGAGGGAGACCGGTTCGCCGGCTCGCCCCGCGAGGTCGCGCTGCTCACGACGTTGCTGCGGGCGCTCCTCCTTCGTCTCGCCATCGCGGCCCCCGAGTCCGAGCCTGATGTCGGCCGGCTCCCCCAGGCCTACCTCGGATTCCGCGCGCGCGTCGAGGAGCGGTTGCATGACCGGCCGACCGTCGCGGAGCTCGCACGCGAGCTCGGCTACAGCACACGCACGCTGGACCGGGTGAGCAAGGAGGCCGCCGGGCAGACGGCCAAGGAGGTCATCGACCAACGGCTCGCGCTGGAGATCCGTCGTCTGCTGACCCACACTGACCGCCCGATCGCGAACATCGCGAGCGACTTCGGGTTCGACGACACCTCGAACTTCACGAAGTACGTCAAGCGGCTCCTCGGTGATGTGCCGAGCCGGATCCGGTCCGACGGCTGAGAGGCGACGTCGCCGGTCGTTCGACCGTCGGGTCTTTCACATCCGACTGCGTCCCGGCCCGAGATGTCGTGATCTGACCAGCGCCCGTCCGGGCGCGACCGTGCCACGCTGCCGCTGAGGATCCAGGATGGAGCCACAGGTCAACTCGCGAGGACCCTTCCGTGACGATCGCCATCGCTCCCTCCCGTCGGCTCGGCCGTCCCGTCACCCGGACACTGCGGTACGTCGCGATCGGCGTGGCCGCTGCGCTCGCGGCCGGCGCCAGCTGGCTCGCCGTTGGCGACGACGCGGACCAGGGTGCGCTCGTGCTGGCGCTGGCCACGTATGGGATCACCACCAGCGACGACGGCACCGTGCTTGCGATCACGCCGAGCGGACCCGACCGCGTCGACGTCGGGATCGTCTTCATACCCGGCACGCGCATCGCGCGGGAGGCGTACGTGGCCACCTGGGCGCCGATCGTCGAGGCGACGGGTGTCGCGGTCCACATCCCGGCGGTGCCGCTGAACCTACCGGCGCTGGCCGGTGATCCGATCGGCGACATCATCGCCGCGAACCCGGGAATCCCCACCTGGATCGTCGGCGGACACTCGATGGGTGGCTTCGAGGCTGCGGCGTACACCGCGGCAACCGATGAGCGGCCGGCTGGGCTGCTGCTGTGGGGCTCCGGCCCGGCTCGCACCGACCTCTCGGAAGTCGCCCTGCCGACCCTCCTCGTCGCGGGTGAGGCCGACTCCGTCCTGCCGCTCGACCGCGCGCTGCGTGAGGGGAGCCTGCCCCCCGGTGCGACGATCGAGGTCGTCGACGGGATGACCCATGGCCAGTTCGGGCGGTACGGCGACGAGGAGGTCGGAGACCGCGGCTCCGGGCGGTCCAACGCCGAGACACTCGACGACCTCGCCACCGCCACGGCGGCGTTCCTGCGACGGGTCGCGCCGGACCGTGTGTTCGACGCTCTCCCCGCCGAGACTGCGCCAGGCGGCCCGTGAACGGCCGCCAGCGTCCGCGATGCGGTGAGCCGCATCCATGAAGTCTGCAGACGCGCCCGACCGGACTCAGAATTCTCCGGGGCCACCGACGATCCGCTCGATGGGGGCGCTGTTGGCGCTCGCGCTGACATTCATGCTCGCCTCCTGCGCCGACACGCACGACCCCGCCACCGGCGCCGACGAGCCCACGCCGACTGCCGGACCCACTTCTGAGGCAGGCGATACGCCATCGGCGAGTGCGTTCGTCGAGGTCGGCGTGTGGAATCTCGACACCGTTGGTGTCCAGTTCGAGGCCGCGAACGGCCTGACAGTCGACGACGCAGGTCGCGTCTACTCGACCGAGTTCCAGGGTGGGCACCTCCGCAGGTTCACCCGCGACGGAGAGCTCGATCTCGAGGTCGCCGGGAACGGCAGCGGCCCCGGTCTGCTCATGAACCCGATCGGTGTCGCCGTCGCCATGGACGGCGCGATCTACGTGTCGGAGTCGGGAAGCAACCGTGTGTCGCGGTTCGAGCCCGACGGGTCGTTCGACTCGGCCTGGGGCGACGCCGGCAGCGAGCCGGGCCAGTTCCTCTCGGCCATGGGCATCGCGGTGTCGAACGAGGACGAGGTCTTCGTCGCCGACTTCGGCAACCACAGGGTCCAGGTGTTCGACCTCACGGGGAGGTTCCTCCGCGAGTGGGGACAGCTCGGGTCGCTCCCCGGCGAGTTCGAGAACCCCATCGGGGTCCAGATCGGCCCGGCCGGCCAGGTCTGGATGGTGGACTCGGGCAATGAGCGTGTCCAGGTGTTCACGCGGGACGGCGAGCTCGAGCGCACGTTTGATGACGTCGGCCCCGGGCCGCAGATCATCTCGGTGAACGACCGTGGCGAGTTCTACGTCTCCTCACCGTGGGCCGACAGCACCGTCCGACACTTCAGCCCCGGCGGGGAGCTGCTCGGGTTCCTGGGCGACGGGCTGGCCGGGCCCCACGGCACGGCGACCGGACCGTCCGGCGTGGTCTACGTCGCCGACACCGCCAACGGCGTGATCCGCACGTTCATGCGGTCTGACGAAGGCTGACGGGACGACGCTGCGGGGCTCCGCAGACAACGAGGTGTCGTGTCCCGACCAGCGCCCGTCGGGCCCTGACCTTGTCGTCGAGTCCTCACCGGTCGACGCTCGAACGGTTCGAGCAGCACCCGAGAAGCACCCATCGAGAGGACCTCCAATGCCCCTGACCCAACCCCTGACCCACTTCCGCCGGCTCACCGTGATCAGCGCCGCGGCGTTCATGGTCGCGGCGGTCTCCAGCGCTGCCGGTGCCGCACCCGGCGGCCCGTCGTCGACCTCCGACGTCGACTTCGGCGATTGCACCGAGCTCGCCACCGGCACCGTCGCCGCGCTGTCCGAACTCCAGGAACGCGTTCCCGAGGAAGTGCCTGTGCTGAGCCTCACCGACCAGGGCATCGTGTTCCCCGGCTCCGACGACCGGGGCGTGGTGATCACCCGTGTCCTCGAGTGCGACTCGATCACCGTGACCCGCGATGGCCGCACGAAGACGGAGCATGACCGCCACATCGCCCACGTCGGGACCGCGATCGACACGTCGGACCTTCCTGCCACTCCGTTCAGCACCGACGGCTTCAATGGCGCTGACTTCAACAACTACATCTTCGGGTACTACTCCGACTCGTCGATCTTCGTGGATGCGATGCGCCGCGCCGACGTACAGCCGATCGCCCTGGCGGACATCGAGATGGTCGATGGGGCCGTCGAGGAGTGCGTCGTCGACCGCACCGTCACGGTGCAGCCCCACACCGGACCGCAGAGCGACTACGGCTTCACCGCCAACGGCGTCATCCCCCTCGCCGCCTGTGAGCCATCCGTGGTGCCGTTCGTCGGCAACTGGTGGAGCGTCGAGGACGGCGAGACGTCGGTGTTGTCGAACGAGATCGCCGGTCAGTCGGCCATCTTCCTCAGCCCGGCCGACGCAACCATCACCATCGAACCGACCCGGAAGTCACAGCTCGCGGAGGTGTTCGGCGACGACAGCGCAACCGCAAACGCCTTCGGCTTCTCCGGATTCATCCCCGGGAACCCAGCCCCGACCGAGATCATCACCAACCTCGGCTGAGCCGACGACCGCCCGATGGAGATCATCGTGCCGATCGGACCAGTCGCCGGCCTCGCTGGATGACCAACTGTCGGACCCACACGGCCGGGACCTGGTCACAGGTCCCGGCCGTCTGCATGGTCGCCAGGAGCCGCCAGCTCCCGTGACGAGTCCCCTGCAGCCAGCGGCCCCGGGCGCGCAGACGGGCCATCATCGCGCCGAGGTCCACGTCCGCCACCGCAACAGCTACCGGCTCACAGACCTGACGAACGACGTGGTCGGGACCGACCCGAGCCGACCGAAGGACTCAGCATTCCATTGGTCGCCATCCGTGATCGCAGCAGCATGAGCGGACCGACCGGTGGAGACCGTCCCACCCGCCCGATCAAGGACTACCGAGCGGCCTGCAACGCCCGCTCTGACCTGCTCCTGCGCTGTCGCCGGCAGAGCGGAGCGCTGTGGGCGGGTGCGGCCACGTGGCCGCCCGCCCGTAGTTACGGCTGCCGACTGCTCGCCCCGGCAGCCGTGAGGGGACCGCCTTTTCATCGGGCGCCGGTTGCTCCGGCGAGGTAGGTGGCGACGATGTAGGTGGGGTTGCGGTCTAGTGCGCGCGGGCGCGGTCGTAGCGGCGGGTCTGGCGTGGGTCGGCGTGCCGTGCGAAGTCCTGGACGTCGCGCAGGCTGCACCCAGCATCGAGGGCGGCGGTGATCGCGGCGTGCCGCAGGGAGTGAGGTGAGGTCGGCTTGTCGATCCCGGCGCGTGTCGCCAGCCGACGCACGATCCGTCCGGCGGCGTGCCGGTCGAGGCGGCTGCCGTTACCGCGGGCGAGCAGTGGCCCGTCGGTGCGCTCGCCAACCGCGGCGTCGATGGCCCGCGAGGTGCGTGGCGCGAGCGGGATCAGGGCGGGCTGGTTGCCCTTGCCGACGATGCGGACCACGCGGTGCCCGTTGGCGACCGCGAGTTCGGTCAGGTCCGCGGTACAGGCTTCGGAAACCCGCAGGGCGTTGAGCGCGAGCAGGCAGGCCAGTGCGTGGTCGTTGCCGCCGGACAGCCCTGCCTGGACGAGGAAGGCGCCGAGCTCGGAGCGGTCGAGACCGAGCCGGGTGGACTCCTGGGAGACCTTCGGTCTCCGCACGTGGACGGCCGGGGAGTGTTCGAGGAGCTGTTCCTCGACGCAGTAGCGGTAGAACCCGGTGAGCGCGACCAGCTTGAACGCGACCGTGGCCGGCGCCAGACCGCGCGTCTCGAGGTCGCGTGCGTACAGCTCGACATGAGGACGGCGGACATCCGCCAGTGGCTCGAGGTGGTGCTTCTCGCACCAGTCGAACCACAGACGTAGCTGGGTCGCGTATGCCTGTCGGGTTCCGGGGGATGAGTAGCTGGCGGCGAACGCGACCGCGGCCCAGCTGGCCAGGTCCTGCTCGCCGGTGACGGGCAGGATGAGGGTGGATGTGGTCATGGGAGGATCTGCTGTTCTGCGCCGCGAGATCGGGGCGAGAACAGCGTCCGCCCGTGATACCTTCAGGACAACCGTAAGGTTCGGAGGTGGGCGATGTCGGAACGCTTCATCGGAGTGGAACAGGCACGCGGGCAGCTCGGCCGCCTTGTCGATGACGTGGCCGGCGGGTCCGATGCCATCTCGCTGACGAAGCGGGGACGTCCGGTGGCGGTGCTGGTCAACCGGGACGAGTGGGAGGCGCTGCAACAGCTCGTGCGCACCGAAGCTCGCGAGGAGCTGCGCCGCCGCCTGACCCAGGTCCGTGAACGCGTCGCTGAAGCTGGCCTGGATCCGGCCACCGTGGACGAGGCGATCGAGGCGGCCCGGAAGGTGTCGTGATCCGTGCCGTGCTCGACACCAACACCATCGTGTCAGGACTCGGGTGGGGCGACCCACCCGCAGCCGTGCTGGACGCCGCCCTGGTCGGGCAGTGATCGTCACGAGCCCGGCCCTGCTCGACGAACTCTGCCGCGTGCTCGGCTACCCCAAGCTGCAGGCCGTCATCGGCGACGCGGACGAGCTCGTCAAGTTCCTCGCCCTGGCCGCCGTCTTGGTCACCCCAACCCAGACGGTCACGATCTCCCGGGATCCCGACGATGACCGCCTCATCGAAGCTGCTCTGGCGGCGAACGCCGACGTCATCGTCACCGGCGACCAGGACCTGCTCACCCTGGGGAGTATCGGCCA
>SLMP01000042.1 GCA_007133465.1 Nitriliruptoraceae bacterium
GCATCGTGTGGAACTGGAACCGCCAGTTGTTGTCGCCGAGGGGGTCCTCCGCCCAGGTCAGGTCGGTGCCGAGCACGACCTCCGGGTGGGGTGCGAAGGTGTAGCGCCCCTCCATGAACCGCTCGGCGCGCTCCACGTCGGCGTCGCCGGGTCGGCAGATCACCTCTTGGAACTCCGCGCGGTCGACGGCGGCCCGGGCCGCGCGTGGCTCGATGCCGGTGTCGGTGACCGTTGCGAGCAGCCGCGCGAGGAAGGTGGCCATCTGTGCTCGGCTGACGGGCTCGCTGGGGCGGTAGGTGCCGTCGGGGAGGCCGCCGGCGATGCCCGCCTCGGCGGCCCGTTGGATCCGTTCGGCATGGGTCGTGCCGCCCGTGTCGGAGAACCCATCCTGGCCTCCGCCCCCCACGAGGTCCGGCGGGGTGACCTCGAGGTGGTCGAGGGCACCGATGAGGAAGGTGGCCATCTGCCCCCGGTTGACCGGATCGCCGGGACGGTAGGTGCCGTCGGGGAAGCCCGACACGATCCCGGCCGTCGCCAGCCGTTCGATGGGCCGGCGGTGGACGTTGGCGTCCGTGTCGGGGAACGCGGTGCCCGGTGCCGGCAGCTGCCCGCCAGCTGACAGGATCGTGGAGGTGATGAACGAAGCCATCTGCCCGCGGGTGACCGTGCCGTCCGGGCGGAAGGTGCCGTCGGGGAAGCCGTTGGTGACGTTCCACCACGCCACGCAGTCGAGCGCGGCGGCATGCACGCCGGCCCGCGACCGGTCGGCGAACCCGCTGTCCGGGGCGTCGTCGCAGGCCGATGACAGGGGGCGAACCGTCGTGTCGCCGTCGGTGGTCGCCTGCGCCCCCGTGGGGACGACGATCGTCAGCAGCAGCGCGACCGCGACCATCGCCCCCATCGCTCGCTGCATCGCCATCTCCAGCCTCGATCGTGCCCGGCCCGTGCTGAGCCTGACCGGCCCCTTGCTTCGTCGACGGCGGGAAGTTAGCTGCCTCGGCGCTCCGCGCGCGCGACCTGGACCGTAAACGCGCGTGCCCCTGCGAGGTCCGCAGCGTTCACCCGAGGTCACGCACGTTCGGGCCGCTCGGAGTTCGGTCGCCCCGCGAGCCGCGACCGGATCGTGTTACGGATCGGCTCGGTGCTGGCCACTTCGCTACACGTTCTCTGGTGTCGTCTGGCTGGTGGTGGCGTCTCGGTCGGATCGTGTTACGGATCGGCTTGGTGCTGGCCACTTCGTTGCACGATCGCCTCGTACGCGGCGGCGCCCCGGCCGGATCGTGTTACGAAGCGGCTTGGTAGTGGCCACTTCGTTACACGATTGCCTGGCACCTGGCGGCGCTTCGGTCGATCGTGTAACGGATCGGCTTGGTGCTGGCCACATCGTTACACGATCGCCTCGCAGGGTGGTGCGGATCGGCCGCCTCGCAAGCCGGTGGGGAGCGCTGCCGCTCAGCGGCGCCAGCGGAACTCCAGCTGGGCGTCGGCCGTGTCGGGGGCGCGGCTCGGCGGGCACGGCGTCGGGGAGTCCTCGGCGTCCGGGATCGTGGGTGGGTCGTCGGGCCCGAGCTCACCCGGGCGTTCGTACAGTCGCCAGACCCCGCCCTCCGGCTCGTCGAGCTGCTCGACCGGCCATCCCTCGACGGTCGGGGAGAAGGGCGGCTCACCTCGGGCGAGAACGAAGACGCGGTAGCCGTCCTCAGCCAGGGCAGCCAGGTCCCGCCGGGCGTCGTGGCACTGCAGCAGCGGCGCGTCGAAGTGCAGGACCTCGCCCTTGCAGCCCGAGTGCCACTGGATCTCCGGCCACTGCACGTTGGAGAGGAACGCGCAGGGCTGGTCCTCCGCGGCCTCGGCGAGCGCCTCCCCCAGTGGGACGGGGCGCGCTTGGAGCGGTGCGATCGCGTCCGAGTTCGTGGCGGCCAGGCCGAGCTGCCAGACCACGTGGACGGCCAGGACCACCACCAGCGCGGTCCCTGCCAGGCGAGACCGGTGCCGGACGACCGCCTCGATCAAGGTGACCAAACCGGCACCGATCGCCACCGCTGCCAGCAGCATCCCCGGCAGGATGTAGCGCAGGTTGATGCCGGCGTTGAGCAGCAGGTAGGGCACCACCATCGTGGTGGCCGGGACCACCGCGACCACCGCGGCTGCGCGGCGTTCCCGGTCCCGGCCCCCGACCACCCCGAGCACGATCAGTGCCGCGAACCCGAGCAGGAGCAACAACGCCGGCCCGGTCAGCACCGGGTCGGGGACGACCCGTCGCACCGGCCCTTCGACGAGGTTGAGGTACTGGATCAGGCTGTTGCGTGGCTCACCGGCCACGGAGGTGGCACGTGCTGCCTCGACGCGGGTGATGGGTCCGCCGAAGCGCACGACCCCCTCGATCAGCCACGGCAGCCACCCCACGAAACCGCCCGCCAGGAACGCGAGGATCGGTCGGCCGGCCGCGTGCCGCTTCCACACCAGCACGACGATCGTCAGTCCGGCGGCGAGCCACACGCTCTCGGCGGGACGCAACAGGGCGATGCCTGCCAGCGCGGCCGCTGCGACGACGAGGTTGCCGGTGCGTCCCTCGCGACCCCAGATGAGGACGTGGCCGGCGATCGCGACGGCCAGGAACCCGACGAGCAGGTTGGGGTAGCCCTCGACCGCGAAGTACAGGGGCACCCAGGACAACGCGGTGACGCTGGCGCCGGCCACGCCGGTCCAGCCCACCTGCTGTGCCCACGGGCGGAAGGCGACCACCATGGCGACGGCGTGCACCGCGACCAGCCACACCCGCAGCAGCAGGGTGGAGCCACCGAGCAGCCCGACAGGAGCGAGCACCAGGGTCATACCCCGCGCCCGTTGCGGTCCGAACCAGACGTCGGCCGCACCGGGGGTGACCTGTGCGAGGAAGGTGACCTCGTCCCACCGCACCTGACGGTCGAGGCCGACGACCACGGCGGCGACCACGGCGTAGAGGACCGCGACGAGCGCGACGGCACGCGTCGGCGTGACCCACCTCACCGTGACCCTCCTCCGCACCGACCAGCACCCACCGGCGGGACCGTACCGCCGCGCCTCACCCGTCCCGTGGACCGTCAGGTGAGGAGCAACTCCACCCAGCGGTGGCCGACGATCCCCAGGTCGTAGCGGTCGACGACCAGTTGCCGGCCGGTCTCACCGAGGTCGTTGCGCTCCTGCGGCGTCAGCCCGGACAGCCAGCCGGCCGCGGCTTCGACGTCGTCGTGCACCGTGACACCCGGGAACAGTTCGCGGACGCCCTGGCGGTCCAGGACGAGCGGCACGGCCCGCGATGCCATCCCCTCGGCGAGGGCGAGGTGGAACGACTCGAGGTCCGAGACGCTGAGCACCGTGCCGATCGCGGCGAACCAGCCGGGGACGTTGGCGACCCGTCCCTCGAAGCGGACCGCGCGGGCCAGCCGACGCGACGTGCGGATGCGGTCGAACTGGTCGGGGTAGTGCTCGCGTTCGGTCAGGCGGGCCCACACCCACGGGGAGTCCCACGGCAGCGCCCCCGCGACACGCAGTTGCCAGGACGGGTCGTCGTCGAGCAGCAGGTCGAGCAGGTCGAGCGCCCGGTCGAGGCGCTTCAGCGAGGGGAGGAACCCGACCATGCCGAGGGTCCGCGCGGCACCGGGCAGCTTCGGGCGGTCGAAGGGGATCGTGTCGATCGTGTTCGGCAGCACCTCGACGCGGTCACCGGGCCAGCCGAAGTCCGCCTTGGCCGCCTCGGCGACGAAGGGGGCGACGCACACCAGGCGGTCCACCGCGTCGTGGTCGACCTGTCCGGGGAACTCGGTGGTCAGCTCCTGGCGGTGCAGGCGGACCACCAGCTGCTGATCGGGACGTTTGCGGTCCGCGTACCAGACGGCGTTGCCGAGGCACCACTCCGCCCAGATCGCGTCGGCCCACTCCAGCGCGGCGCGGCTCGACGCCTTGTCGTGGCCCGTGTGGCCGGTCCAGAGGTCCTCGTGGACCTCGGCGCCCGCCCGGCGCAGCATCTGCCTGAGCGGACCCGTGAACTTCAGGTCGTGCCCCGTGATCAACACCCGGTAGCGTCGCAGCGTGGCCGAGCCCTGCGGCCGGGCAGCCCGAAGTGCCGGCGTCAACCGCTCGCGCACCCGGGGGAAGGTGTAGTCCTCCGCGACCAGTCGGGCACGGTCGCGGGCCGTCGTCCACGCGTCACGGTCCGCCAAGGTGCGGTCGAGCACCGCGGCGAGGTCGTCGAGGTGGTCGACGAACAGCGGGTAGTCCCCCCCGAAGAGGCGTTCGTGCAGGGGGTTGCGGTTGAGGACCACCGGGACGTTGGCGGCGCCGTACTCGAGCACCTTGGTGGACAGCTCCAGCGACGCGTCCATCGACGGGTGGCGGGCCGACAGGGCGACGTCGCAGCGGCTGAGCAGGTCGGCCACTTCGTCGCGGGTCACCGCGCCGTGCCACACCAGCCCGTCCGTGCCCTCCAGTGCGGCGCGCACGGCCGGGGCGTAGTCGGGGTCGTCGGGCGGGTCGTGGACCTTGTCGCCCGCGACGTGCAGCTCGAGGTCGGGGTGGGCTGCCCGGAGCTGTTCGAACGCGGCGACGGTCTCCAGGAACCCCCACAGCGGTGCGAACTTCCCGGCGTAGAACAGCTTCGGGGCGTCCCCGAGCGCGCGCGGTTCCCGCAGGAACGACTCGGGGACCATCGGCGTCAACAGGGTGGTGCGCCACGCTGCCTCTGGGACCAGGCCCTCGAGGTAGGCGCGCAGCTCGTCGGTCTGGCACAGCACCCGCTGCGAGCCCGCCGCGATCCGGCCGAGCGCGGCGCGGTCCTCGTCGGTCGCGAGCCACGGCTGCTGCGGGATGTCGGTCAGGTAGGTCCACAGCCGTCCGGCCAGGCCGTCGCGGGTCGTGGCCTCCCGGCACAGCTGGAAGCCACGGAGCAGCACGACGTCGAACCGCTCGCGGCCGTCGAGCTCCTCGACGAGGTCGAGTGCCTGTGCCGGGGTCAGTCGTGCGGGGCGGTCGGGGTGGCCGACCAGCTCGACGTTGGCCCGGTCGAGCAGGGGAGCGACGACCAGCTCGCGGTCGATCGGTGCCTTCAGTACGACGGTGACGTCGCAGTCGGGATCGGTCGCCAGCGTCTCCGCGAGCGCGGCCAGCCAGATCGCCGAGCCGTCGATCAGGTTGAGGTTGACGTCGCCGTACAGGGCGACCCGGGTGCGCACGGCTCAGACCTCGCGGGACGGGACGCGTCCCGCCGGGTCGCCCAGGCTGAAGGGACGGATGCCGGCCGCGGCGAGCTGGTCGTGGACCGCCGGCTCGCGCTCCGGCGCGGTCGTCCAACCGTGCTCCACGACGTGGTCGCGCTGGAGCGCGATCGGGCCGGAGAGCACGTGGTCGACGTGGCGCCAGGCCGGGCCGCCGATGCGGAACCCGACGGCGTCCGCGTCGGTGAGCACCAGCGAGTGGACGAGGTCGATCAGGGACTCAGGTGTCGCCAGGGCATCGGCGAGCACCACCAGCGGCGTGTCCATGCGCTCCGCGAGCTCCCGCCACCGGCGCGGTTCGTCGCTGTCGTGGTCCTGGCGGACGGTGCGCACCGGCAGTTCGGCGAAGCGCTCCGGGCCGGCGGTGCCGACCGCCACCTCGAGGTCGCTGTGCATGGCGGCCAGTTCGATGCACAGCCCGTGCGCTCGGTCACGTTCGTCGTCGAGCAGCAGCACCGTGGCGCGCCGGTCCGCGTAGGGCGTGAGCTCGTAGCCGCACAACCCCGCGATACGGGCCAGGCGGTGCTGGTAGGTGTGCTCGCCGAGCACCGCGCGCATGCCGGCGGTCGAGCGTGCCTGCCAGGCGCCGTCGTCGGTGATCAGCTCGCGGATCGCGGCCCGTGCCTGCTCGGCGGTCTCCACGATCGGCACCACCCCGCCGAACATCTCCTCGACGCCTCGGCTCGGTGTGGACACCACCGGGGTGCCGCAGGCCAGCAGCTCGAACACCCTCCGCGAGAACATCGTGGGTGACGCGATCACCGAGTTGGTGTTCAGGAACAGCCGGTGCTGCCGGTAGATGCGCACCATCTCGTCGTAGGGCACCCCGCCGTGCACGTGCGGGGCGAACCGCTCGGGGAAGCCGACCGAGTCGGACTCCTGCCCGTGGGTCCGGTCGTAGATGATCAGGTCGAACTCGCGGGCGGCGTCGAGCAGCCGTTCCATCTGCTCCTTGCGCTCCGGGTGGCGGTTCTTGTAGTAGGTCCCGCCGAACACCGGTCGCGGGTCACGGTCGAGCAGCTCGTGGGTCGGGTGGTGCAGGGCCGGCTGGGCCGCGAAGGGCAGGGCGGCGACCACCTCGGCGCGGGCGTGCTCGAGCGCTTCGTAGGCCGGGATGCGGTCGGCGTCGGAGGTGAGCACGACGTCGAAGAGCTGGGCGGCCTCCTTGAACTTGTCGAAGTGGACCGGGTCCTCCTTGTTCCAGAAGACCGTCGGCACGTCGTGTTCGCGGCACCACGCGACCAGCTCCGAGAGGTGGGGCAACCCGACCGACTGCGGGTAGGTGTAGGAGCCGACCTGGAACTCCCACGAGCCGCCGTTGCCCTTCCACGCCGATTCGACGAACAACAGGTGGGGCTGCTCGGCCTCCAGCGCGGCCCGCCACGTGTCCGGTCGGAAGGTGACCAGGTCGCAGTCGGGCGCGAAGGACGCCTCGGTGAAGGTGTCGACCACCGCGGCGACCCGCAGGTCGGTGACCGACCGTGCCCGTGGCGGCAGCAGGTAGCGGGCTTCGAGGTGGCGGGTCGGACGGACCTCCGTGGGGCTCTGCAGCTGCGACGCGGTGACCTCGGCGCTCTCGCCGCGTGCCTCGCCGGCGGGGATCGGCGGCGGCAGGTCGGGCTTGGCCGCGGGGCCGAACACCACCCGCAGCGCCGTGACCGGCAGCGCCAGGAGCTTGATCGGCCGGCGCTTGGCTTCAGCCAACGCGGCGCCCAGTCGCCACCAGCGGCGGGCTCGCTGCGACGCCGCCTGGTAGCGGTAGCGGTCGCGCTGGAAGCGCAGCGTGGCGTTGCGTTCCCGTTCCCCGATCAGGGCACGCTCCAGGCGCTCGAGGCGCTCGCTCAGGTGCTCGTGCTCGACGACCAGTTCAGCGAGCCGGTCGGTCTGGCGCTTCAGCCGGTCACGCTCCAGCTCCGCCTCGCGTAGCGCCGCACGGAGCGCAGCGACCTCGTCGTCCGGCGCTGCGGACGGGCGCGGGGGCTCGGCTGGCGGGTCGGGCAGGGCCACAGGGTCCTCCGGGGTCACAGGGTCCTCCGGGGTCACAGGGTCCTCCGGGGTCACAGGGTCTGGGAGGCGCGGTAGCGCGCCACGATGTCATCGGGCGGCCCGTCGGCGATGATCCGCCCCCGCTCCATCCACACCACGCGCGTGCAGGACTCCGCGATCGTGTCGAGCGC
>SLMP01000160.1 GCA_007133465.1 Nitriliruptoraceae bacterium
CCCCGACCGCCTCCTCCGACCGGAGCTCGCACCCGTGACCATCCAACCCTCCCGCGAGGCGTTCCTCGCGCTCGCCGCCGGCCACGGGGTCGTCCCCGTCTGGCGGGAGCTGCTCGCCGACCTGGAGACGCCTCTGTCGGTCCACGCGAAGCTCGCGGGGGACGGGCCGTCCTTCCTGCTCGAGTCCGCCGAGCACGGTGAGCGGTGGGGCCGGTTCTCGTTCGTCGGGTTCGACCCGTTCCTGGTCCTGCGGGGCTCGCACGGCGAGGTGACCTGGGAGGGGCAGCCCCCCGACGCGGTCGCCGGCGCCACCGGTCCGCTCGACGCCCTCGCCCGTGCCACCGGCGCCCTGCAGGCCCCGCCGGTGCTCGACCTGCCCCTGCACGGCGGCGCGGTCGGCTACCTCGGCTACGACGCGGTTCGCGAGGTCGAACGGGTCCCCGACACCGGCGAGGACGACCTCCGCCTGCCGGACGTCGTCATGCTCTTCCCCCGGCACGTCGTCGCGCTCGACCACCTGCGACAGGTGCTGACGGTCGTCACCAACGTCGTGACGGACGACGCCGACGAGGGGGAGCTCGGGCGTCGCTACGACGCTGCCGTCACGGCGACCGACGCGGTGATCGAACGGCTGGCCGCGGCCGCACCGCCGCTCCGTCCGGTCGCGCCTCCGGACGCGGGAGCAGACGCGGGGACGCGCCGGGACGCGTCCGCGACCGCCCCGTCCAACCTCGCACCGGGCGCGTACGAGGGCATGGTCGACGCCGTCAAGGAGTACATCCGCGCCGGCGACACCTTCCAGACGGTCGTCAGTCAGCGGTTCGCGGTCCCGACCCGGGCGTCCGCCTTCGACCTCTACCGGGTGCTGCGGGTGATCAACCCCTCCCCGTACCTCTACCTGCTCGACCTCGGGGAGGCCCAGATCGTCGGGTCGTCACCCGAGGCGCTCGTGCAGGTGCAGGGCCGGCACGTGGAGACGTGGCCGATCGCGGGGACCCGCCCGCGCGGTGCCACCCCACAGCAGGACCGCGACCACGAGCGCGACCTCGTCGGCGACGCGAAGGAGCGCGCCGAGCACGTGATGCTCGTCGACCTCGCCCGCAACGACCTCGGCCGCGTGTGCGAGGTCGGCACGGTGAGGGTCGGCGAGATGATGCAGGTGGAGCGCTACAGCCACGTGATGCACCTGGTCAGCTCGGTCACCGGGCAGCTCCGCGACGGCCTCGGGCCGGTCGACGTGCTGCGTGCCGTGTTCCCCGCCGGCACCGTCTCCGGCGCCCCGAAGGTGCGCGCGATGGAGATCATCGACGAGCTCGAGCCGACCCGCCGCGGGCCGTACGCCGGCGCGGTCGGCTACGTCGACCTCGCGGGCAACCTCGACACCTGCATCACGATCCGCACGGTGGTGCTCAAGGACGGCAAGGCCTACGTGCAGGCCGGCGCGGGCATCGTCGCCGACTCCGACCCGCGTGCCGAGGAAGCCGAGACCCGCGCGAAGGCCGGGGCCGTGCTCGCGGCGATCCAGGCGGCCGAGGCGCTGCTGCGCTGAGCCGGCCGTACCCTCGCGCCCCGGCGGTCACGTCCGACCCCGCGCCATCAGGAGCCCAGCGGTGACCTACCTCGACGACCTGCTCGCCGGCTCACACCGGCGGGTCGCAGAGGCCCGCGACCGCGAGCCGCTGGAGCAGCTGCGCGAGCGCGCCTCCGTCGCGCGGGTGCCGCCGTCGCTGCGCGCCGCGCTGGCCGGACCGGGCGTCGCGGTCATCGCGGAGATCAAGCGCGCGTCACCGTCGCGCGGGGTTCTCCGGCCCGACCTGAACGCGCCCGAGCAGGCCCGCGCGTACCTCGACGGCGGCGCCGCGGCCGTGTCCGTGCTCACCGAGCCGGACCGGTTCCAGGGCACGCTCCTCGACCTCGCGGACGTGGCGGCGCTCGGGGTGCCGGCACTGCGCAAGGACTTCCTCGTCGATCCGTACCAGGTGTGGGAGGCGCGCGCGGCCGGCGCGGCCGGGGTGCTGCTGATCGTCGCGGCGCTGGACGAGCCGACCCTCGCGCTGCTGCACGCCGAGGCGATGGCCGCCGGCCTCGACGCCCTGGTGGAGGTCCACGACGCGAGCGAGGTGGTGGCGTGCCACCGGGTCGGCGCGACCCTCGTCGGCGTCAACGCCCGCGACCTGCGGACCTTCGAGGTCGACCGGGACGCCTTCGCCCGGCTGCGCCCGGAGCTGCCGGACGACGCGCTCGCCGTCGCGGAGTCCGGCATCCACGGGGCCGACGACGTGCGCCGGGCCGCGGCGGACGGCGCCGACGCCGTGCTCGTCGGCGAGTCGCTGGTCACCGCCGCCGACCCGACGGCGGCCGTGGCGGCGCTCGTGGCGGCGGGTCGGCGCGAGACCGGTGCGTCCGCGGCCACCACCGAGCCCGAACCCACCGAGCGTCCCCACCACCTCCAGGAGCTGCCGTGAGCACCACCACGATCCCCGCCCGCCCGGCCGACGACGCCGTCCGCGAGGGCTACTTCGGTCGCTTCGGCGGCCAGTACGTCCCGGAGGCGCTGTCCGGCGCGATCGCGCAGCTCACCGACGCGTGGCACACGGCGGAGGCCGACCCGGACTACCTCGCCGAGCTCGACGGGCTGCGGCGGCACTACGGTGGCCGGCCGACCCCCCTCTACCTCGCCTCCCGCCTGTCGGAGGAGGCCGGGATCGAGGTGTGGCTCAAGCGCGAGGACCTCGCCCACACCGGGTCACACAAGCTCAACAACGTGGTCGGGCAGGCGCTCCTGGCCCGGCGGATGGGCAAGCCGCGCCTGATCGCGGAGACGGGCGCCGGCCAGCACGGGGTCGCGACCGCCACCGCCGCCGCCCTGTTCGGTCTCGCGTGCACGGTCTACATGGGCGCCGAGGACTGCCGGCGGCAGCGCCTGAACGTCGTACGGATGCAACTGCTCGGCGCGGAGGTCGTGCCGGTCACCAGCGGCACGCAGACCCTCAAGGACGCGATCAACGAGGCCATGCGCGACTGGGTCACCAACGTGGCGACGACCCACTACCTGATCGGCTCGGCGATGGGGCCGCACCCGTTCCCGACCATGGTGCGTGAGCTGCAGCGGGTGATCTCGACCGAGATGCGTGCGCAGTTCGCGGACCAGGCCGGTGGGGTGCCGGACGCCGTGGTCGCGTGCGTAGGTGGCGGTTCGAACGCGATCGGGTCGTTCGCCGACTGGATCGAGGTCGAGGGCGTCCGCCTGATCGGCGTCGAGGCCGCCGGCGAGGGGGTCGGCACCGGCCGCTCCGCCGCGACCATCAGCGAGGGCCGCGAGGCCGTCCTGCACGGCTCACGGTCGATCGTGCTGGTCGACGACGACGGGCAGGTCCTGCCGGCCCACTCGGTGTCCGCCGGGCTCGACTACCCGGGCGTCGGCCCCGAGCACGCCCACCTCGCCTCGATCGGCCGGGCGGAGTACGTCAGCACCACCGACGCGGAGGCGCTCGACGGCTTCCGCCGCACCTGCGAGCTGGAGGGCATCATCCCGGCGCTCGAGCCTGCCCACGCGGTCGGGTGGGTCCTGCGCCACGGGCGCGAGGTGCTCGGCGCGGACGCCCGGGTCGTGGTGACGATGTCGGGACGGGGCGACAAGGACGTCGACGAGGTCGTCGAGGTGGCCGGTTGGGACGTCGGCGTGCAGCGGGCGTTCGACGACGCCGCCGGGGACGCCGGGGACGGCGGGGACGCCGGGGACGGCGGGGACGGCGGAGAGGAGCGGCCGTGACCCCGACCACCGACGTCGCGGGTCCGGACCTGGCCGGGGCGCAGGCGATCCAGGCCGCGTTCGCCCGTGCGCGGGCGGAGGACCGCGCCGCGCTGATCGTCTACGTCACCGCCGGCTACCCGGACCTCGCCACCTCGCCGGCCTGCTACGAGGCGGCGGTGGAGGCCGGGGCCGACATCCTGGAGGTCGGGCTGCCGTTCTCCGACCCGATGATGGACGGGCCGATCATCCAGGCGGCGAACCAGACCGTGCTCGACGCCGGGACCACGATCACGCAGCAGCTCGAGCTGGTCCGATCCCTCGCTCACCTCGACGTGCCGAAGGTCGTCATGACCTACGTGACGATCGCCGACACCCGAGGGTACGCGCACTTCGCCGACGAACTGGCCGACGCCGGCATCGCCGGGGTGATCCTGCCCGACCTGCCGGTCGCGGAGGCCGATGCGTGGCTCGCCGAGGCGGGGCGGCGGGGGCTCGCGACCATCTTCCTCGCCTCCTCGGTGTCGACCGACGCGCGGCTGGACGCGATCGCTGGCGCGTCGTCCGGATGGGTGTACGCGGCGGGGCTGCTGGGTGTGACCGGGGTCAACGCGGTCGCGGGCGACGTCACGCAGGAGCTGGTGGCCCGCGTGCGCGCGCGGACCGACCTGCCGGTCGCCGTCGGGATTGGCGTCAAGGACCGCGCGTCGGCCGCCGAGGTGGCCCGGTACGCCGACGGCGTGATCGTCGGGTCGTCCGTGGTGCGCGCGGCGGGGGAGGGGGACCCGGCCGGAGCGCCCGAGCGCGTGCGGGCCCTCGTGACCGAGCTGCGCACGGGTGTGGCCGAGCGCTGAAGCGCAAGGGGCGCCACTACCGACGAACGGACAGTGTCTGCGCTTGCTGTCGTGAGCGATGCCCCTAGGGTGGGGTGGCGCACTCGAGGGGTGACGACGCCCCTGCGCGGCGTGACCCGCTGCGCTCCCGGTGTGCACGTGCTCCACCGCGGCCCCGTCGCTCGCCGACGCGGTCCCCCGCCCCGTGAGCACCCGTCGGACAGCGTGGTCCGACCGCCTGCCGCTCGCGGCGTCGAGCCGCCCGCCGGTCGTCCCGTCGCCGGGTGGCCCGAGCGGCCGGTGAGCTGCTGGACGCGACCCCGGCGCCTTGCCCACCGTGCGGCCGACCCGTGCCGCCCACCCGACGAGACGGGAGCGAAAGACCCGCCTTCTCCCGCCCCCTCCCGCCCCACGAGGTACCCGATGAGCAAGCTGCGCGTCCGCGGGCTGACGAAGGTGTTCGGCTCGCATCCGCGCCGTGCCCTCGCCCCACTCGCCGAGGGACGCTCGCGGGAGGAGATCCTGCGCACGACCGGCCAGCTCGTCGCGGTCGCCGAGGTGGATCTGGACATCCAGGCCGGCGAGCTGTTCGTCGTCATGGGGCTGTCGGGGTCCGGCAAGTCCACCGTGATCCGGATGCTCAACCGGCTGATCGAGCCGACGGCGGGCACCGTGGAGCTCGATGGCGAACGGATCGACGCGCTCGACGCTGCAGCGCTGCGGAAGGTCAGGCAGCAGAAACTGTCGATGGTCTTCCAGCACTTCGCGCTGTTCCCGCACCGCAGCGTCGGCGAGAACGCCGCCTACGGCCTCAAGGTCCAGGGCATCGGCGACGAGGAACGGCGCGACCGAGCCCGGCAGGCGCTCGAGACCGTCGGTCTGGCCGACCGCATCGACGCCTACCCCCACGAGCTGTCCGGCGGCATGCAGCAACGGGTCGGTCTGGCGCGTGGGCTCGCGACCGAGGCCGACGTGCTGCTGATGGACGAGCCGTTCAGCGCGCTGGACCCCCTCATCCGGCGGGACATGCAGGACCTGCTGGCGGGCCTGCAGGCGGAGCTGCAGCGCACGATCGTGTTCATCACCCACGACCTCAACGAGGCGATGCGCCTCGGCGACCGGATCTGTGTGCTCAAGGACGGTCGCGTCGTGCAGGTCGGCACCGGCCCGGAGATCATCCACGACCCGGCCGACCGCTACGTCGCCGACTTCGTCGCCGACGTCGACCGCTCGCGCGTGCTGACCGCCGACCTGACGATGCGGGCGCCACGGCGAACCTTCCCGCCGACCGCGGCCCCGCGCGAGGTCCTCGACTGGCTCGACGATGAGGAGTTCAACGGCGTCTACGTCCTGGCCCCCGACGGCCGCATCCTCGGCGTCGCGCGCGACGATCAGCTCGCCCGCGGGCTCCAAGCCGGCGCGAGGGACATCTCGGGGCTCCTGACCGACGACTACGCCCGAGCCCAGCCCGACACGCTCCTGGCCGATCTGGCCGGGCTCGCCGCCCAGCACACCGTGCCGATCGCCGTCACCGACGACACCGGATACCTCCACGGGGTGGTCCCGCGCGCCCGCCTGCTCGCCGCACTCTCGAACGGGGAGGCCCCCGCCGATGCGTGATCACCTGCTCGCTCCCCCCCTCGCCCAGGCCTGGATCCCGGACATCGACGTCGGTGGCGCCGCCGGCTCGTTCGTCACCTGGCTGACCGACACCTTCGGGTGGTTGTTCCGCTTCATCCGGCTCGTGGTCGGGGGCATCGTCGACGGCGCCGAGTGGCTGCTGACCACCCCCCCGGAACTCTTGCTCGTGGCCGCCTTCACGGGGCTCGCCTGGCTCGCGACCCGGCGCTGGGGACTGCCCACCTTCACCGCGATCGCGTTCCTGCTGATGATCGCGATGGGCAGGTTCGACGAGGCGATGCAGACGCTGGCGCTGGTGCTTGTCGCGACCGTCCTCGCGGTCGCGGTCGGCATCCCCGTCGGCATCCTGGCGGCACGGAGCGACAAGGTCAGCATCGCGGTCAAGCCGGTGCTCGACTTCATGCAGACGATGCCGTCGTTCGTCTACCTGCTCCTCGCCGTGGTGTTCTTCCGCATCGGCCGTGTCCCGGGCGTGATGTCCGCGCTGATCTTCGCGACCCCGCCGGCCGTACGGTTGACCGAGCTCGGCATCCGTCAGGTCGACCGCGAGGTGGTGGAGGCCGCCGAGGCGTTCGGCGCTCGACCGCGCGAGGTCCTCACCGGGGTGCAGCTGCCGCTCGCCCGCGCGTCGATCATGGCTGGCGTCAACCAGGTCATCATGCTCGCGCTGTCGATGGTCGTGATCGCCGGCCTCGGCGGCGCACCGGGCCTCGGCGCCACGGTGGTCCGCGCCGTGACCAGCATGAACATCCCGATGGGGATCGAAGGCGGCCTCGGCGTGGTGATCCTCGCGATCTACCTCGACCGGATCACCGCGGCGTTCGGCCGGGAACGGCGGCGGTCCGGGGGCGACGAACCCCCCGCGACAGGCGAGGTCTCCGCGACCGACGAGGCGACGGCCGGCGAGGACGACGCGACCGCCGAGACCGAGCCCGCCACGGCCTGATCACCCCACAGCTTCCCCGGCGAACCCGCCGGGGGACGACCCGGACCCGGTCCTCGACCGTTTGGGCCCGG
This sequence comes from Nitriliruptoraceae bacterium, assembly GCA_007133465.1. GTDB lineage: Bacteria > Actinomycetota > Nitriliruptoria > Nitriliruptorales > Nitriliruptoraceae > SLMP01. The sequence continues at coordinate 7,243 of SLMP01000160.1, forward strand.
ACCAGCAACGACCCCACGACCCCGACAGGAAAGGCAAGCGTGAGGTTCCTACGCGACACGCTCGCACGCTCGCGCGCGACATGGCTGGTGGGCGGTCTGACCGCCGCACTGGTGCTGTCCGCATGCGGCAACAACGACGACGGCACCGTGGACGATCCCACCGAGGAGACCGTCGACGACACCGAGGACGTCGCCGACGATGAGGACGGCGAGGGGCTCAGCGGCAGCGACGTCGGTGCCGGCGAGACCATCTCGATCGGCTGGATGCCGTGGGAGGAGGCCATCGCGGTCACCAACCTCTGGCACGTGATCCTCGAGGAGAACGGCTACGAGGTCGACCAGCAGCAACTCGACCCGGGCATCGTCTTCGACGGCGTCGCCGGCGGTGACCTCGACCTGTTCCTCGACGCCTGGCTGCCGAACACCCACTCGGAGTACATGGAGCAGTACGGCGAGGACGTCGAGGACCTCGGCGACTGGCTCGCCGACGCCCCGCTGACGTGGACGGTGCCGACGTACGTCGACGAGGTGGACTCGATTGCCGATCTCGCCGACAACGCGGACCTCTTCGACGGACGGATCGTCGGCATCGAGCCGGGTGCCGGCCTCACCCGGATCTCGCAGGACGAGGTCATCCCGGCCTACGGGCTGGAGGACACCTTCGAGCTGATCGAGAGCTCCACCCCCGCGATGCTCTCCGAGCTCTCCACCGCCTACGCCAACGAGGAACCGATCCTCGTGACCCTGTGGCGGCCGCACCCCGCGTACGCGCAGTACGACCTGAAGGACCTGGACGACCCGGAGAACGCTCTCGGTGACCCGGACCAGATCCACGCCCTGGCGCGCGACGGCTTCGGCGACGACCACCCGCAGCTGGCCGACGCCCTGCGCAACTTCCAGTTCGAGCACGACGACCTCGCGCAGCTCGAGGTCGAGGTCCTGGAGGAGGAGGGCCAGGAGCTCGAGAGGGCACGCGCCTGGGTCGAGGCCAACCGTGAGCTCGTCAACAGCTGGCTCGAGGGGACCGACCTCTCGGTCTGACCGACGTCCGATGAGCGTGTGATCGGGGCGGGCCTGTGGGCCCGCCCCGATCACTGTCCCCGGGCCCAACGGGTGCGCCGGCGGCGCGTGTCGCACCCCCGTGGGATGCTTGCAAAGGAGCCGGGGGCGGCCGCGGCGTCGGCGGGACCGACGCGGGAGCCCGGGCGTCGGCGCCCGGGGGAGGCCCACCCATGCCACGTCCCCGCAGCTGGAGCGACGACGACCTGCGCGCCGCGGTGGCCGGCGCCCGGAGCTACGCCGCCGTCGTCCGCAGCCTTCGCCTGTCCCGCGGTGGGGCTGCGTACGTGACCGTCCGAACGCGCATCGAACAACTGGGCCTGCCCATCGATCACTTCAACGCTGCGAGCAGGCGCACCGGAGCATCGGACGTTGCGGAGTCGTCCGGCCCGTCCGACAGCGGCAACCCGAGGGATGACGAGCTCGTCGCTGCGGTCGTGGCCGCCCGATCCCTGCATCAGGTTTTCGGTGCTCTCGGCCTGCAGGTCGGGGGCATCCAGTGGCAACGGCTCCGGGCACGCATCAAGGCGCTCGCGCTCCCGACGGACCACTGGGACCATCCTCTCGAGGGACCGCCGTCGCGCTTCGCGGAAGCCCTGAAGGTGCTGCGTCGACACGACGTCGCTGCACTCGCCCCCACGTGTGCGACGCGAGCCCAACTCTTGCGCCGACTCGGCCTCGACCGATCGTCGTCGAACTATCGGGTGCTCACGACGGTGTTCGACGAACTGGGTCTGCCGCCATCGATGCTGGATGGGCGGCCGAAGGGCGGAACGCAGCGAAGGCCGCTCGAGGAGATCCTCGTGGCCAACTCGTCGTGGTCCAACACCGCAGCGTTGCGGGAACGGCTGATCGAAGCCGGACTCAAGGAGCGGTGCTGCGAGCGTTGTGGGCTGACGGAGTGGCAAGGCGAGCCGATCCCCCTGCAGCTCGACCACATCGACGGGGATCGGACCAACAACGAACTGTCGAACCTCCGGATCCTGTGCCCGAGCTGTCACGCACTGACCCAAACGTGGTGTGCGCGGAACCGCGGGCGACGTGGCGGTTCGGTGGGAGGGAAGTAGGCTGCAGCACGGCGCTCCGGTAACCCAACTGGCAGAGGTGGGGGTCTCAAACACCCTTCAGTGCGGGTTCGAATCCCGCCCGGAGCACAGCGGACGAGGTTCGGTGAACGGTCGTGCTCGTCGAGGTCGAGGCGAGGACGCTGGCCGTCCCATCCGGAGCGGTTGCTGCGGTCTCCGCGCGACGGGTAGCGTGACCTTCCCGAGCGGCGGGCCGCTGGGACCGGACGTGTGGTGGGGTGGTGACCCCACGAGCGTCCGGCCTGACCTGCGCCTGCCTCCCCCACGGTGACGGACGACGGGACGAGCCACGACCAGCCCACGCGACAGCCGGGTGCACGAGCGCCTGACGCGGATCCAGGACGAACTGCGCCGGGTCCGCGCAACCGAGCGTGTCCTCGCGGAGCAGGTGGCCTACCTCGACGAGGTGGCGGCCGACGCCGAGACTCGCAAGCTCGTCGCGCAGACCCCGCTGGCCGACCGGGAATGGCGTGCGGCCCGGACCGACCTCGACCGCCATCGCGCTTCGCTCGACGACACCCGCCGCGAGGTGGCCGACCTGCTCGCGCAGCGCGACCGTCTGCTCGACCGGTTGGTCGACGCCGACGCGACGACGCGCCGGAGGGACCACGAGTGACCGAGACCCGCAACGCACCCGCCGGCGAGGAACCTCGTCCCGCCACCCGTGTGCTGATCGCCGAGGACGAGGCGCTGATCCGCCTCGATCTCAAGGAGATGCTCGAGGAGGAGGGCTTCGACGTCGTCGCGGAGGTCGCCGACGGCGCGTCGGCCGTGCGCCTGACCCGCGAGCTGTCCCCGGACCTCGTGATCCTGGACGTCAAGATGCCGGTGATGGACGGCATCCAGGCGGCGGAGGAGATCGCGAAGGAGCGGCTCGCCGCGATCCTGATCCTCACCGCCTTCAGCCAGCGCGACCTCGTGGAGAAGGCCCGGCGGGCCGGCGCGATGGCCTACCTCGTCAAGCCCTTCCAGAAGCACGACCTGCTGCCGGCGGTAGAGATCGCCGCCGGCCGCTTCCGGGAGATGTCCGGGCTCGAGGCGACCGTCGACGACCTCCAGGGACGCCTCGAGGCGCGCAAGCTCGTGGAGAAGGCCAAGGGACTCCTGCAGGAGCACGAGGGCATGTCGGAAGCGGAGGCGTTCCGGTTCGTGCAGCGGCAGGCGATGGAGCGTCGGGTGACGATGCGGCAGGTCGCCGAACAGGTCATCGAGCGGCTCAGCGGCTGACCTGCGTGCGCACCGCGGTGCGGGCCGCGGTCGTGCCCGCTCGCGAACGGGGCCGTGGTGCCCTAGATTTCGTCCTACGACCGGGGTCGTACGCGGCGAAGAGCGGCGATCCGGCCCCGGTGCTGCGTCCCGGTGACGTGCCGGGACGACGACCCAGGAGATGAGCTGCATGCGCCGGATCACCCGCGCCACGGCCTTCGTCGCCGCGCTGGCGCTCGCCGCCACCGCGTGCGGCAACGACAACGACACCGCCGACGACACCACCACCGAGGCCGCCACCGAAGCCGAGACCACCGACGAGGCCGGCACCACCGAGGAGACCGACGCAGAGGCGGCCGGCGAACTCGACCTCGTCACCGACGGCACCCTGACCACCTGCACGGACGCGCCCTACGAGCCGTTCGAGTTCGAGGACCCGGACAGTCCCTCTGGCTACAGCGGGTTCGACATCGACCTCGTGACCGCGGTCGCGGAGACGGCGGGGCTCGACGTCGCCGTCGTCAACACCGGCTTCGACAGCCTGACCTCCGGGGCGGCCATGGCGGCCGGGACCTGTGACATGGCCTCCTCGGCCATCACGATCACCGAGGCCCGGGCCGAGAACATCGACTTCTCGGACCCCTACTACGACGCCATCCAGTCGCTGCTCGTGCCCGTGGACTCCGACATCACGTCGATCGACGACCTCACCGAGGGTGTCAACGTCGGCGTCCAGACCGGCACCACCGGTGAGGAGTACGCCAACGAGAACGTCCCCGGCGGGACCGTCATCGCCTTCGAGGGCGGCGGCGATCTGTTCACGGCCCTCGAGGCCGGGCAGATCGAAGCGATCCTGCAGGACGAGCCGGTCAACCAGGAGCGCGCCAACCAGGACGAGAACGTCCAGGTGATCGAGACCTTCGACACCGGCGAGAGCTACGGCTTCGCGCTGCAGCAGGACCGCGGGGACGACCTGCTCCAGGTCATCAACGACGGGCTCCAGCAGCTGCGTGACGACGGCACCTACGACGAGATCTACGAGCGCTACTTCGCGGTCGCGGAGGAGTGATCGTCGGCCGGCGCCGAGCACCGGCGCCGGCGTCGTACCGCGGAGGGGGGCGTCCGACGCCCCCCTCTCGCATGCCCTGGCCGAACGGCGGTGGCCGCGCGGGAGCGCGCGGCATCCGGCCGTGTCGAAGCCGAGCGCGGGGTGGGTTGCACGCCCGCGTTCGCGCGTCGTCTACGGTGCGTGGCGGACACGCCCGCGGTGGCGACGAGGAGCGACGTCGGTGACCAAGCGTCAGCAGCAGCAGCTCGTGCGTGCCGCGCTCTACGCGGTCTTCGTGCTCGCGGTGCTCGCGATCCTGGTGATCGCCGACTGGGACACGATCCAGCGCAACTTCTTCAACGTCGAGATCGCCCGGGACATGTTCCCCGAGGTCATCACGATCGCGGCTCGCAACACCTTGCTGTACACCGCGCTGGCCTTCAGCTTCGGGCTCGCGTTCGGGCTGCTCCTCGCGCTCATGCGCCTGTCGACGATCCGGCCCTACCGCTGGCTCGCCACCGTCTACATCGAGACCTTCCGGGGCCTGCCAGCGCTGCTCACCATCTTCCTGATCGGGCAGGGCATCCCGATCGCGTTCGGGACGCGTTGGCCGATCCTGCTCAACATCACCCTCGGCCTGGGCATCGTCGCCGCGGCGTACATGGCGGAGACGATCCGCGCAGGCATCCAGGGTGTCCACAAGGGGCAGATGGAGGCGGCCCGGTCGCTCGGCATGTCCTACACACGCTCGATGATGTCGATCGTCATCCCCCAGGGCTTCCGCATCATCATCCCGCCGCTGACGAACGAGCTCGTCCTGCTGATCAAGGACACCTCGCTGCTGTTCGTGCTCGGGACGACGCCGCAGACCAAGGAGTTGCTGAAGTTCGGCCGGGACCTGCTCAACACGAGGTTCAACGCGACCCCACTGATCGTGGTCGGCGGGGTCTACCTGATGATCACGGTGCCGATGACCCAGCTCGTCCGGGTGCTCGAGCGCCGCAACGCGCGCTCGCGCTGATGCACGTACCCGCCCGGTGGACCGGCCAGGAGGCAACGACGTGACCACCCCGTCCAAGGCGGACGCGACCGCTGACCGCTCCGGCGACGCGCTCCCGGCGATCGACGTCCGGCAGCTGCACAAGTACTTCGGCGAGCTGGAGGTCCTCAAGGGCATCGACTTCCACGTCGACCGCGGCGAGGTGGTCTGTGTCATCGGGCCGTCCGGGTCGGGCAAGTCGACGCTGCTGCGCTGCATCAACCGGCTGGAGGACCCGACCGACGGGCAGATCCTGATCGAGGGCGACGACATCACCGACGTCGACGCCGACGTCGACGCCCTGCGCAGCCGCATCGGGATGGTGTTCCAGTCCTTCAACCTCTTCCCGCACCTGTCGGTGCTGCGCAACCTCACGATCGCCCAGCGCCGCGTGCACAAGCGCAGCCGCCACGAGGCGCGGAAGGTCGCCGAGCACAACCTCGAGCGGGTCGGGCTGCTCGAGAAGATCGACGCCTTCCCCGCGCACCTCTCCGGCGGCCAGCAGCAGCGGGTGGCGATCGCCCGCGCGCTGTCGATGGACCCGGACATGATGATGTTCGACGAGCCGACCTCGGCGCTGGACCCGGAACTCGTCGGTGAGGTGCTCGCCGTGATGCGCGATCTCGCCAGCGAGGGCATGACCATGATGGTCGTCACGCACGAGATGAGCTTCGCGCGAGAGGTGGCCGACCGCATCGTCTTCATGGACGAGGGGGTCGTGGTCGAGGACGGCCCGCCCGAGCAGCTGATCACCGACCCCCAGCACGAGCGCACCCGCAGGTTCCTGAAGGTGCTCTGACGGTCGTCCGGACAGGACCGCGGGGGGCGAAGGACCGCGGGGTTCGAAGGACGCGGAGGACGGCACCCAGAGGTCAGAACAGCGCGCGTGCCAGCCGTGGCCGGGCTCGCCGCACCCGCTCGTCGTCGGCGCCGAGGACGCTGAACAGCGCCACGAGCCGTTCGCGGGCCGGCTCGCGGCTGTCACCGCCGAGCTCGACCGCCCGCAACAGGTGCTCGATCGCCTCGTCGTGCTCGCCGAGCGCGGCCAACGTCCGGCCGAGCTCGAACTCGGTGGCCGCATCCACCTCGCCGCCGACGAGGCGGGCGCGCAGGGCGTCGACGTCGCCTCCGCCGTCGCGGGCGAGCTCGATGCGGGTCACGATCGCCTCGGCTGCCGGGTCGGGCCGGTGGGGGGCCAACAACGTCCGTGCCTCGTCGGGGTCGTCGCTCGCGAGCAGGTCCGCGAGCCCGACCGCCGCCTCCCTGTGCTTCGGGTCGAGATCGAGCGCTCGTCGCAGCTCGGCCTTCGCCTCCGCAGCGGGCAGCGCCCGCGCCCGGGCGACCGCGAGGTCCGCCTCCGACGGGATCAGCCCGTCGAGGAACGCCTCGAGCTGCGGCGCCGGGACGACCCCCGTGAACTGATCGACGGGCTTGCCGTCGCGGAAGGCGATCACCTGCGGGATGCCCTGCACCCGGAAGGCCTGTGCGAGGGCCTGGTTGGCGTCGACGTCGACCTTGGCCAGCACCACGGCGCCCTCGCGCCGGGCGACCGCGGCCTCGAGCATCGGCCCGAGCGTCCGGCACGGCCCGCACCAGGCGGCCCAGAAGTCGACCACGACGGGGACCTCGCGGGAGCGGTCGAGCACCTCGGTCTGGAAGCTCGCCTGGTCGACGTCGATCACGGTGGGGGAGATGGACACGGTGTCGCCTCACGGGTCGGGAGCTGGTCGCAGGCGCGGCCAAGGTAGGACAGCGGCGGGCCGGCTCGGCCCCATCGGCCGGCACTAGGCTCGCCTCCCCGTCCAACGCCTGCGACCGGCGAGGTGCTTCCCGTGCCCGAGCCCCCGTCCGCCACCCCGGCCAGTTCCGCGCCGTCGGCCGGCGAGGTGGTGTCCGCGCTGGCCGGTGGCGGGTCGGCCGCGCGCCGGACGATCCTGCTGCTCGACGGCCACAGCCTCGCGTTCCGCGCCTTCTACGCCCTGCCCGACACGCTGCGCACCCAGACGGGGCAGCTCACCAACGCGGTCTACGGGTTCACCTCGATGCTGATCAAGCTGCTGGCCGACCGGCGCCCGGACGCGATCGTGGTCGCGTTCGACAAGGGCCGGGACGTCGCGCGAACGGCCGCCTACGCCGAGTACAAGGCGAACCGCTCCGAGCCACCCGACGAGTTCCGCCCCCAGGTCGAGCTCATCAAGCAGGTGCTGGCGAGCCTCGAGGTCCCGGTCGTCGAGGTGGCCGGGGTCGAGGCCGACGACGTGCTCGCGACCCTGGCGCGCCGTGCGGTCGCGGAGGGCTACCACGCGTACGTGGTCACCGGCGACCGCGACGCGATGCAGCTCGTCGACGAGCACCTCACCGTCCTGTACACGCTGCGCGGCATCAGCGAGGTCGCGGAGATGACCCCGGCGGCGGTCGAGGAGCGCTACGGCGTCGCCCCCCCCGCCTACGTCGAGGTGGCGGCCCTGCGCGGCGACAACTCCGACAACCTGCCGGGCGTGCCCGGCGTGGGGGACAAGACGGCTGCCAAGCTCGTGCAGCAGTTCGGCGACATCCCCGGGATCTACGACCACCTCGACGAGGTGAGCGGCAAGAAGGTCCCGGCCATGCTCGCCGAGCACCGCGACCAGGTCGAGGTCAACCGCCAGGTGATGCGGCTGCGGGACGACGTGCCGCTCGACCTCGACCCCACCGACCTCGCGCTGCGTGCGTTCGACGTCGCGCGCGTCCGGGAGCTGTTCGGCAGCCTCGAGTTCCGTGCCCTCTACGACCGGTTCGTGGACGAGGTCGTCGGCGAGCAGCAGGAGGCGACGGCGACCGCCTTCGAGCGCACCCCGCAGCGGCTCACCCGCGGTGACCTCGGCCCGTGGCTCGCGGCCGCCGCGGCGCCGCTGGCGGTGGTCGCCGTGACCACGGACCGGCCGCCCCACACCCACTGGTCGGCGGTCGCCCTGGCCACCCCGTCCCACGGTCCGGTCGCGGCGGCGATGGACGAGCTGGACGACGCGGACCTCGCCGCCCTCGCTGCGGCGCTGGCGGACCCCGACCGACCCATCGTCACCCACGACCGCAAGCGGCTCGACCACGCCACCCACGGACGCGGGTGGCCGCTCGCGGGCGTCACGCTCGACACGGAGCTCGCCGCCTACCTGCTCAACCCGGAACAGCGCACCTTCGACCTCGAACGCCTCGCCCTGCAGCACCTCCAGCGCAGCATCCACGTCGAGGTGGACGACGAGCCCGCCGACCAGCTCAGCCTGGACGTCGGCGAGGAGGAGCCCTGGCAGGAGCGGGCGCTGACGGCCGAGGCGACGCTGGAGCTCGCGGCCTTCCTCGCCGACGAGCTCGACACCCGCGGCCAACGCGAGCTCAACGACCGCATCGAACTGCCCCTCGCCCCGGTCCTGGCCCGGATGGAGCGGGCGGGCGTCACCATCGACCGGCACGTGCTGCAGGAGATCCGTGGCCGCTTGGCGACGCGGGTGCAGCAGCTCGAGCGGGAGGTCCACGACCACGCCGGCCACGTCTTCAACGTCGGGTCCGGTCCGCAGCTGCAGCACGTGCTGTTCGAGGAACTCGGGCTGCCGAAGACCCGTCGGATGAAGACCGGGTACTCGACCGACGCGCAGGCGATGAGCAACCTGCTCGGCCTGCATCCGATCATCGAGGCGGTGCTCGAGTGGCGCGAGGTCAGCAAGCTCCTGACCACCTACGTCGACGCGCTCCCACCACTGATCGACCCCACCACCGGACGGATCCACACGACCCTGTCCCAGACGATCGCCGCGACCGGCCGGCTGTCGTCGTCGCAGCCGAACCTGCAGAACATCCCCGTCCGGCGGGCGGAAGGTCGGGAGATCCGGCGGGCGTTCGTGCCGGGGGAGGGTTTCGCGCAGCTGCTGGTCGCCGACTACTCGCAGATCGAGCTGCGGATCATGGCGCACCTCTCGGGTGACGAGGGGCTGCTCGACGCGTTCGCCTCCGGCGAGGACATCCACGCCACGACCGCGGCCAAGGTCTTCGAGCTGCCGCTGGAGGAGGTCGACGGCGCCCTGCGGGACCGCGCCAAGGCAGTCAACTACGGGCTCGCCTACGGCCTGACCTCCTACGGGCTCGGACAGCAGCTCGGCATCCCACCGGAGGAGGCGCAGGAGATCGTCGACGCCTACTTCGCCCGGTTCCCGAAGGTCCGCAGCTTCCTGGAGGATGCGGTCGCGGTCGCCACTCGCGAGGGGTACACCACCACGATGTTCGGGCGGCGGCGGTACCTCCCGGACCTGCGTTCGGACGATCGCAACCGTCGGCAGATGGCGGAACGCATGGCGCTCAACGCCCCGATCCAGGGGGCCGCGGCCGACGTGATCAAGCTCGCGATGATCGAGCTACGGCGGGCGCTGGACGCCGCGCAGTTGCGCACCGAGTTGCTGCTGCAGGTCCACGACGAGGTGATCCTCGAGGTGCCGCAGGACGAGCTCGAGCCCGCCCGGCAGCTGGTGGTCGACACGCTCGGCGGGGTGGTGGAGCTGGCCGTGCCGCTCGAGGTCGACACGGCGTTCGGGGCGACCTGGTTCGACGCCCAGAAGCACTGATCACCCACCGTTGCTCAGTCGTCGAGCTCGAAGGTCACGAGCAGGTCGACCGGGTACCCGGCGATCTGGCCGTCCTCGATGCTGATGCTCTGTTGCTTGTTCTCCCCCGCCGAGCGAGGTCTCGTTCGGTCGTCCGCACCGTCAGGCCGGCCGCGAGGGGCCACGGCCCACGTCACCCGATCTGGAACAGCTCGAGCAGGGTCAACCCCACGAGGTAGGGCGGTCGGAGCAGGACCCACCACAGCCGGCGAGCGAACGTGGTGGCGCGATCGGCGAGCGACCAGCCGCCGAGCTCGACGGCGATGCTGACCAGCAGGAGCACGCCGTAGGCCATCGCGGCCAACCACACCAACCACCACGCCAGGACCGCGAGCACCATGCCGCCGAGGATGGTCGCGCCGACCGTGCGGGCGACGGGCTCCGGCGCGGAGGCTGGCCAGCGCCCGGCCCCGAAGCGCTCCCGCTCCTGCGGCGTCCACCGCCGGCTCACGGCACGGAGCGTTCGGCCTCGGTCGGTCCACCCTCGCGGTCCCACGCGAGCCCTCGGGCGGCGACGTCCTGCACGGCCAGCTGATAGGTCCCCGCGGGGCCGGTGGTCCGGAACCGGATCCGTCCGAGCAGATCGGTCGTGCCCTGCACGGTGCGCGAGCGCACCGGGCCGGTCACGGTCGCCGTGACGCTGAGGTCCGAGCACCTGCGGTCCTCCGCGTCGCGGACCTCGAGCAGGAAGGTGACGCGGTGCTCGCCGTCGCCGGTCACCTCGGGGTCCAGGGTGCGCAGCGAGGCGACCCGCACCGGCTCGGAGAAGAGGCCGGTCTTGGGCAGCCCGTCAGGGAGCGGCTCGGTGGCCAGCTGTCGACGGCGGCGGCGCAGGCGCACGACTCGGTGGCTCCTGATGCTGGGTGCCCGGGACGGGCAGGCACCGGCCGAAGGTAGCGCCCGGTCACGCAGCGGCCCCACCCCGCCCGGCACCGCGTGCGTGGCAGCCGGCGAGGTGGTCGTCGACCAGCCCCATCGCCTGCATGAACGCGTAGACCGTCGTCGGCCCGAGGTAGCGCCAGCCGCGTCGCTTGAGATCGCGTGCCAGCGCGTGGGACGCCGGCGTGTCGGTCGGGAGGTCCTCCGGCTGGCGGGGCGCCGGACCCGGCTCGCTGGCGAAGCGCCACACGAAGGTCGCCAGCGTCCCTTCCTGCTCGACGAGTCGCTCGTAGGCGCGTGCGTTCGCGATCGTCGCCTCGATCTTCCCGCGATGGCGCACGATCCCCGCGTCGGCGAGGAGTCGCGCGACGTCGCGATCGGTGAACCGCGCGATCCGTCCGGGATCGAAGTCGGCGAACGCGGCCCGGAACGCAGGGCGCTTGCGCAGGATCGTCAGCCAGGACAGCCCCGCTTGGAAGCCCTCGAGGCACAGCTTCTCGAACAGGCGGTGCTCGTCGCGGACGACAACGCCCCACTCGTCGTCGTGGTAGAGGACGTAGAGGGGGTCGTCGCCGCACCACCAGCACCGCTCGACGCCATCCTCCCCGCGCCGCAGGCCCCGTGGCGAGGTGTCGTCGTTCATCCGGTTCTCCTGCCCGACCGCGACCCGTCCACGTCCCTGCCCCGCCACGTCGCCGGCCCGCGTTGACAGGCGCCTGCGGTGCTGCGACCCTTTACCGTCCAGCTGCCCAGCTGGACCCTGATGCCTGCGCGCCGTCCCATGGCGGCGCGCCCCGAGCATCGCACATCCCCCACCCGTCGACCGTCGACGTGTGCCCCCCGACCGAAGAGACCCGACCCCGATGTCCGACACCCCGGCCCCCGACCAGCACCCGACCCTCGACCCGGCCGCCGCGGCCGAGCCGGCGGTCACCCCCGAAAGCGTCGTCGTGACGCAGGAGCCCGGAGGCCAGATGACCTCCACGGGCGACGTCATCGTGGACAACGACCTGTCCGACGACGAGTTCGAGGCGGCCCTCGAAGGCACGATCCACGCGATGGAAGAGGGCAAGATCATCGAGGGGGTGGTCGTCAAGGTCGACCCCGACGAGGTCCTGCTCGACATCGGCTGGAAGTCCGAGGGCGTCATCCCCGCGCGCGAGCTGTCCATCAAGCTCGATGTCGACCCCAATGCGATCGTCCAGGTCGGCGACGTCGTCGAAGCGCTGGTGATGAACAAGGAGGACGACCAGGGTCGCCTGGTGCTCTCCAAGAAGCGGGCCCAGTACGAGCGCGCCTGGGGGACGATCGAGAAGATCTACACCGAGGACAAGACCGTCCAGGGTTCGGTCATCGAGGTGGTCAAGGGTGGTCTGATCCTCGACATCGGCCTGCGTGGGTTCCTCCCCGCGTCGCTGGTCGAGATGCGGCGCGTGCGCGACCTCGCCCCCTACGTGGGTGAGACGATCGAGTGCAAGATCATCGAGCTCGACAAGAACCGCAACAACGTCGTGCTCTCGCGCCGGAAGTTCCTGGAGGAGACCCAGAGCGAGTTCCGCAACGAGTTCCTCACCTCACTGCAGAAGGGCGAGATCCGCGCCGGCGTGGTGTCGAGCATCGTCAACTTCGGTGCGTTCGTGGACCTCGGCGGCGTCGACGGGCTCGTCCACGTCTCCGAGCTGTCCTGGAAGCACATCGACCATCCCTCGGAGGTCGTCGAGGTGGGCGACGAGGTCGAGGTCGAGGTGCTCGACGTCGACCTCGACCGCGAGCGGGTCTCGCTGTCGCTCAAGGCGACGCAGGAGGACCCGTGGAACCGCTTCGCGCGCGAGCACGCGGTCGGTGAGGTCGTCGACGGCGAGGTCACGAAGCTGGTCCCGTTCGGTTCGTTCGTGAAGGTCGCCGACGGCATCGAGGGCCTGATCCACATCTCGGAGCTCGCCGACCGTCACGTCGAGGTGCCCGAGGCGGTCGTCAACGTCGGTGACAAGATCGAGGTCAAGGTCATCGACATCGACACGGTCCGTCGGCGCATCAGCCTGTCGCTCAAGCAGGCCCAGGCGCCGGAGCCGGCTGCCGCGGGCGGCCGCGAGGACTTCGACGTCGCGCCGGCCGTGGAGACGGCGTACTCGTCCGGTGGTGACGAGCAACCGGCCAGTGGGACGCTGGCTGCGGCGTTCGCCCAGGCCGGGTTCGGTCGTGGCAGCACCCCGACGCCGGAGGAGATCGCGCTGGCGGAGGCCGAGCTGCCCGAGGAGGCCGCCGACGCCGACGCCGAGCAGCCGCCCGCCGACGAGCCGGCCGCCGAGCAGCCGCCCGCCGAGCAGCCGCCCGCCGAGGAGCCGCCCGTCGAGGAGCCGCCCGTCGAGGAGCCGCCCGTCGAGGAGCCGGCCGTCGAGGAGCCGGCCGCCGGTGAGCCGGCCGCGGAAGAGCAAGCCTGACCGTTCGGCCGCACGTCACCGCAACCTCCCTGGACCCCGCTTCGGCGGGGTCCTCGGCGTTCACGCGGTAGGGTCGCGACGGCCGTCGACCGGTGCGGGACCGGGACCGGGGGCGGAGGGAATCGGTCGTGTACCTCGTGGCGGTCACCGGAGGGATCGGCAGCGGCAAGTCGACGGTCACGGCGCGCTTCGCCGAGCGCGGTTGCCCGGTGATCGACGCCGACCGGGTCGCGCGGGAGGTGGTCGAACCGGGTGAGCCGGCGCTCGCGGAGGTGGCCGGGCGGTTCGGCGACGGAGTGATCCGGCAGGACGGCTCGCTCGACCGGGCAGCGGTCGCCGCGATCGTGTTCGTCGACGACGAGGCCCGGGCCGACCTCGAGCGCATCACGCATCCGCGCGTCGCGGCCCGGATGGCGGAACGGATCGCCGATCTCAACGCCGAACCCGGTGCGCGGCCCGACCGGGTGGTCGTCATCGATCATCCGCTCCTCGTCGAGACCGCACAGGCGGGACGGTTCGACGCGGTCGTCGTCGTGCTCGCCCCAGAGGCCGTGCGCTTGCGGCGGTTGGCCGACGAGCGCGGCATGGATCCCGAGGACGTACGCGCACGCATCGCTGCGCAGGCGACCGACGCCGAACGTCGCGCCGTCGCGACCCACGTCGTGGACAACAGCGGCGACCTGGCGAGCCTGCTCGCCCAGGTCGACCGGATCCATGCCGAGCTGCTCGTCCGGTCGGAGCGGCTCAACGCGCGTTGATGTCCAGAGACGGTGCGTGCGCGGCTCACCGGTGCGCGCGGGACGCGCGAAACCGGCCCCCGCAGTCGTTCGATGTCGCATGAGGGGGCGGCGTCAACTGCAATGCGAATACCGCCCCCCGGAGCTGGGCGCGGCCCCCTGGAGGTCCTATGCGATCGAACCGTCTGTTGAGCGCGCTGCTCGCCGCGCTGCTCGCCCTCTCCCTCGCGCCCGCGGCGTTCGCGGCACCGGCCGAGCAGGCCGCTCCCGCCGCCGAGGACGCACCCGCCCTCGGCCGCGTCCCCGAAGAACGCGGCCCCGCCTCCTTCCGTGGCCTCGGCCGCTTCCGCGGCGAGGAACCGGCAGCGCGGCTACTCGGCAAGCCCCGCAACGACGTCATCGAGGACGTGCCGGTCGACCCGAACGACGCGTCGATCCCGCTCAACCTGATCCCGTACCACGAGATCCCCGCGAAGCTGCGCGAACTGCAGTCGAGCGACCGCATCAGCGTGGAGATCATCGGTCAGTCCGTCCAGGACCGCGACCTGCACCTGGTCGTCGCCACCTCGCCGATGTCCGACGCGGAGTGGGACGACTGGCAGCGCCTGTCCGACCTGCGGACCGACGACCCCGAGGCGGCGATCGCCGCGCTCGAGGCGGGCGGCTACGACGCGTGGAAGTCGCCGCTGATGATCAACAACAACATCCACGGCAACGAGTGGGAGGGCACCGACGCCTCTCTGCAGGTGCTCGAGGAGCTCGCCTTCTCGGACGACGCGGACATCCTCAAGCTGCTCGACGAGCACCTGCTGGTGTTCATCGTGACGATGAACCCCGACGGTCGCGTCAACGCCACGCGCGCGAACGCCAACGGGTTCGACATGAACCGCGACCACATCACCCAGTCGCAGCCCGAGGTCCGGATCTTCCGCGACAACGTGATCCGCTACGACCCCCTGACCTTCCTCGACCAGCACGGCTACGTGGCCTTCACGCTGATCGAGCCGTGCACGGGGCCGCACGGCGAGAACTACGAGTACGACCTGTACATCCCGAACGCCATCCGCAACGCGCTGGCGATGGAGGAGGCCGTCCTCGCGACCGGCGAGCCGAACCGGATCGTCGGCGGCAACTTCGTCAACGAGGACCGGATCCGCATCCCGTGGCGGAACAACACCGCCGCCTGGGACGACTGGCCGCCGATCTTCACCCCGATGTACACCATGTACCACGGCTCGATCGGCCACACGGTCGAGTTCCCGCACAACCCCCGCGGCGTCGCCAACGTGGCGAACCGCCACGAGCGCACACGCATCAACACGGTCATCGCCCGGGCGACCATCGAGGCGAACTTCGCCTGGACGAACGAGAACCGGCTGTCGGTGCTCGGCGACCAGCTCGAGAAGTTCCGTCGTGGGGTCAACGGGGAGTCGTCGCGGCCGATCGACGACGAGCTCGCCTTGAGCCTCGCCGCCGGTGACAACGCAGAGACGTTCCTGCTCGACTTCCCGCGGGCCTACGTCATCCCCGTCGGTGCCGGGCAACGCTCCGACACCGCGGCGGCACGCCTCGCCCAGCACCTGATCGACAACGACGTCCAGGTGCACCAGGCCCGGGTGCCGGTGACCATCGGTGGCACGCGGTACGCCGCGGGCTCGTACGTGGTCGACCTGCACCAGGCCAAGCGGGGCCTCGCCAACACGATGCTGGACATCGGCCGGGACGTGTCCCAGAACTTCCCGTTCATGTACGACATCTCGGCGTGGAGCCACGCCGCGCTGTGGGGCGCCACGGTCGACCGGTTCGATGACGCCACGCTCAACCCGCGCCAGCTCGTCGAGGTGTCGCAGGTCTCGCGCACCGGCAGCGTCGCCCCGGGCAACCGGGCGACCTACGGCCTGACGGTCGACTCGGTCAACGGCGTGAAGGCGGTCAACGCGCTGCTCGAGCGCGGGGTCTCGCTGCGGCGCCTGCCCGACGGCACCTTCGTGGTCGGCGGCAACCCCGCTGCCGTCCGTGAGGTCGCCGCCGAGACCGGCGTGTCCTTCACGGTCCTGCCGCCGGCTCGCATCCGCGGGGCGGTGCCCTTCGACACCTACCGCATCGGGGTCGCGGCGTTCTCGGACGAGGTCTTCTCGTTCCAGCGGATGGGCTTCGACATCACGCCGGTCAGCCACACCGGGTTCAACAACGGGACCTACGCGTTCGACGACTTCGACGCGTTCTACGTCGGCACGACCGCGTTCAACCCGAACAACCTGGACGCCACCCAGCAGCAGGCCTTCACCGACTGGC
>SLMP01000161.1 GCA_007133465.1 Nitriliruptoraceae bacterium
CGGCCGGACCTGCGGGGCGTCGTCGCCGGGAACGGTCCCCGCAGGGCCGGGCGCCGCGACGGGCGCCGCGGCCGGTGCGTCGGGCCCCTGCGCGAGCCTGCGACGGCGTGCCGCGACCAGCCGCGCCGGCAGGTCGCGGTAGACCACGTCGAGGTCGAGCACGAGCTTGGGTTTCGCGGCGAACCGGTCGAGCAGCACCCAGAACACCAGTCCGGTGAACAGCAGCGTCTGGGTCTTCTCCAGCACCTTGCCGAGCGTGTACGGGTCGTACTCGACGGGGTAGGGCATCAGCTCGTACAGCGGCCCCGGCGCGAGTCCGATCGCGAGGTTGATCAGCGCCGCGGCCCCCATCGCGAGGTACATCGTGGTCGGGACGGGACGGACCTGGATCCGGGCGGTGGGCGTGTTGTGGCGCGGGCCGGCCCCCTCGGCGCCGAACCACGCGGTGTAGGGCAGTTTCAGGCCGGTGGACAGGAACGTGCCGACGGACACGAGCTTGAGCAGCAGCAGCACCGTGCCCATCCCGGCGAGCGAAGCGGCGTCGGTGACCAGTTCCTTGGTGGTGAAGCCGCTGAACAGCGGCACGCTGGAGATCGACACCGCCCCGACGAGGTAGAGCACCAGCACGGCCCGGAGCCGGTTCGCCAGCCCTCCCATCGCGCTGATCTTCGAGTACCCCGTGGCGTGCAGGACCGCGCCGACCCCCATCAGCAGCAGGCCCTTGTAGATGATGTGCGCGACGGCGTGGGCGACCGCGCCGTTGAGCGCTGCCTCGGTGCCGATGCCGATGCCCGTGACCATGAAGCCGACCTGGCTGACGATGTGGTACGCGAGCAGGCGGCGGGTGTCGTTCTGGACCATGGCGTAGATGACGCCGTAGACGGCCATCACGACGCCGAGCACGATGAGCAGCTCCGTGCCCGGGAAGCCGCGGGCCAGCGCGTACACGGCCGCCTTGGTGGTGAAGGCCGAGAGGAACACCGTGCCGGCGACGCTCGCGGCGGGGTAGGCGTCGGGCAGCCAGGCGTGCAGCGGGGGCACGGCGGCCGACAGCAGGAAGGCGACGAGGATCAGGCTGGTCGGCCCCGTGAGCCCGAGCGTGTCGAACGCGAGCGACCCCGTGGCGGCGTGGTGCCACAGCACCCCGGCCAGCAGCAGCTTGCCGCCGACCAGGTGCACGAACAGGTAGCGGGTGCCGGCAGGGTTGGACACGCCACCTCGGCGTTGCAGGACCACGAAGCTCGACGCGATCGCCTTGAGCTCCCAGCCGACGAAGAAGGTCAGCAGGTCGCCGGCGAACACGACCCCCATCGCGGCACCGACGTAGGCCAGCGCAGCGGCCCGCTCGTGGGCGGACATGGTGGTCAGGCCGAAGGTGCCGGCGAGCAGCGCCGCGACGGCGAACACCCAGCCGAAGGGCAGGGCGAGGGCGTCGACGCGCAGGACCGTGAGCTCGAAGCCGAGGTAGCTCGCCTCGACGGTGGTCCCGGCCTCGAGCAGCCACAGCTGGACGAGGGCGACCAGGGGGGCGAGCACGACGACCGTCCGGCCCACCGTCCGGGGGGCGAACCAGGCGACGCCGGCGGCGAGCAGGAACGGCAGGATGGGATGGAGCAGCAGCTCAGCCACGGCGGCCCCCCCGGCGCCCGCGCGGCGGCTCGGACACCACCGCGGGCGCGGGCACCGGCGGCGCGCTCGTGCGCAGGTCCTCCTCGACGTCGCGGGGGGTCTCGGCCGGGTAGTGGTCCTCCGGGCGGGCCCCCAGCCGGGTCAGCCCGCTCGACATCCCGGCGATCACCAGCGTGCCGACGATGCCGATCGAGGCGCCGTACCCAGGGAACGGGGCGTAGCCGACGACCACGTCCAGCAAGGCGCCGACGGCGAACGCGACGCCGAGCACCAGCAGCAGCCGGGTACGGCTCACGGGGCACCACCCCCGAACACCCCGTCGGTGACCAGCGTCGCGAGGTCGAAGACACCGAAGAGGTCCCCGAGGCCGAGGGCCAGTCCGAGCGAGGCGGTGACCAGCAGCGGGACGACCAGCAGCGGGTCGGCATCGGGCCACCCGCCACGCAGCGGCCAGCCGGAGCCCCGCTCACGGTCGCTGTCCGGCGCCGGCGCCAGCGTGGCCGTGGCGCCGCTGGCCGGTGCGGCGGGGAGGGCACCCTCGCCGGGGCCGACCGACGCGGGCGTGCCGCGGCCGCTGGACGCGGGGGTGGCGGGAACCGCGGTCGGGGGCGGCCGGAAGAACGCGCGGTGCACGACCGGGAAGAGGTAGCCGGCGGTGAGCAGCCCGGCCCCGGCCATCACGAAGGCGGCCAGCAGCTCGCCGCCCTCGAACGCCCCGCTGACGAGGTACCACTTGCTGACGAAGCCTCCCATCGGGGGCAACCCGGCCAGCCCGAGCGATGCCAGCGCGAAGGCGCCCATCGTCAGCGGCATGCGCCGGCCGACCCCGTCCAGCTCGCTCACGTGGTCCAGGTGCAGGTGCACGTGGAGCGCGCCGGCGGCGAAGAAGAGGGTGATCTTCAGCGCCCCGTGGTTGACGATGTGCAGCAGCGAGCCGGTGAAGCTGTCCGGCGCCAGCAACGCGAAGCCGAGGACGATGTAGGCGAGGTGCGCGATCGTCGAGTACGCGAGCCGGCGCTTGAGATGATCCTGCCGCAGGGCGACCAGCGAAGCGGCCACGATGGTCGTGCCGGCGAAGACCGCGACGACCGTGGCAGCGCCGACGTCCGCCAGCACCTCCGGGCCGTAGACGAAGCCGATCAGTCGGCCGAAGGCGAAGACGCCGGCCTTCACGACGGCGACCGCGTGGAGCAGGGCGCTGACCGGCGTCGGGGCGACCATCGCCGCCGGCAGCCACGCGTGCAGCGGCATCACGCCCGCCTTCGTGCCGAACCCGAGGGCGAACAGCAGGAAGGTGATCACCGTCACCGTCGGGGTCATCGACCTGCCGACGAACCCACCGGGCGCGAAGGTCGCCTCGCCGGTCTGGGCGTAGACGACCGCGAAGGCGACCAGCACGGCGGCGCCGCCGGCGAGCAGGTAGGCGAGGTAGCGCCGGCCCGCTGCGAGCGCCGCCGCGTCACCCTTGTGGGTCACCAGCGGATAGGTCGCGATCGTCAGCAGCTCGTAGAAGATGAAGAACGTCAGCAGGTCGCCGGCGAACGCCACCCCGAACGCCGTCGACAGGCACAGGGCGTAGAACGCGAGGAACCGGGTCCGGTTGCTCGCGTCGTCGCCGCGCAGGTAGCCGATCGCGTACGGGGAGGCCAGCACCCACAGGAAACCGGCCAGCAGCGCGAACACCATCCCCATGGCATCGGCGCGCAGCGACAGCGTGACGCCCGGGAGCACCTCGAGCAGCGTGCTGGTCGGGACCTCGCCGCGCAGCACGGGTGGGGTCAGCAGGGCCAGCGTGGCGAAGGTGACGAGGGCACCGACGACGAGCAGACGGTCACGCAGGGATGGCCGATGCCGTGCCGCCACGAGGGTCGCGGCGGTCACCATCGGAAGTGCCACCGCGAGCAGTGGCAGCCAGGACGCCTGCGTCGCCATCACCCTCCTCGTCCCCACGGACGAACCGACAGGGCGGGGACGCTACCCGAGCCGCGCCCGGGCTCCGCGCGACCGGCCCCCGGCTGCACGGGACGGCGTGGGCGAGGAGGAGTCGGTCCTCCCGCGGAGGCACCGAGGTGGTGGTTCCGGGCGGCTGCTCAGCCGGGTGGCGGAGCAGGTGCCAGCCCTGTCGGCGCCGGCCCGAGGGTCGCCAGCTCCTCCTCGCTCAGCAGCCGAGAGCGGATCAGGAACCGGACGCCCTCGGGTGCTTCGACGCTGAAGCCGGCTCCGCGGCCCGGCACGACGTCGATCGTGAGGTGGGTGTGCTCCCAGTACGCGAACTGCGACGCGGACATGTAGACGGGGGTGCCGGCCACCCAGCCGAGGTGCACGTCCGCGTCACCGATCAGGAAGTCGTCACGTGGGTAGCACATCGGTGAACTGCCATCGCAGCAGCCGCCGGACTGGTGGAACAGCAACGGGCCGTGCCGGGCAGCGAGGCGCTCGAGGAGCGCCTGCGCCGCCGGCGTGATGCCGACCCGGGAAGGGGGCGTGGTCGGCATCAGAAGAAACCCATCGGCTCCGGGTCGTAGGACACCAGCAGGTTCTTGGTCTGCTGGTAGTGGCCGAGCATCGCCTTGTGGTTCTCGCGTCCGATGCCGGACCCCTTGTAGCCGCCGAAGGCGGCGTGGGCGGGGTAGTGGTGGTAGCAGTTGGTCCACACCCGGCCGGCCTGGATGCCGCGACCGAGTCGGTAGGCGGTGCCCTTGTCGCGGGTCCACACCCCGGCACCGAGGCCGTAGAGGGTGTCGTTGGCGATCTCGAGCGCGTGGGCCTCGTCCCGGAACGAGGTCACCGCGACGACCGGCCCGAAGATCTCCTCCTGGAAGACCCGCATGTCGTTGGTGCCCTCGAGGACCGTCGGCTCGATGTAGTAGCCGTCCGGGTAGCCCGCGACCTCGCGGGGGCCACCGCCGGTGAGCACCTCCGCGCCCTCCTGACGGCCGATGTCGAGGTAGCTGAGGATCTTCTCGAACTGGTCGTTCGACGCCTGCGCGCCGATCATCGTGGCGTCGTCGAGCGGGTCGCCGCTGACGATCGCCTCGGTCCGGGCGATCGCACGGGACAGGAACTCGTCGTAGATCGACTCGTGGATCAGCGCCCGCGACGGACAGGTGCAGACCTCGCCCTGGTTGAGGGCGAACATCACGAAGCCCTCGAGCGCCTTCTCGAGGAAGCTGTCGTCGGCGGCCATCACGTCGGGCAGGAACACGTTCGGGCTCTTGCCGCCGAGTTCGAGGGTGACCGGGATGATGTTCTGCGACGCGTACTGCATGATCAGCCGGCCGGTGGTGGTCTCGCCGGTGAACGCGATCTTGCCGATCCGTGGCGAGGAGGCGAGCGGCTTGCCGGCCTCCAGCCCGAAGCCGTTGACGACGTTGACCACCCCGTCGGGCAGCAGGTCGCCGACCAGCTCCATCACCTTCATGATCGAGGCCGGCGTCTGCTCGGCCGGCTTGAGCACCACCGCGTTGCCGGCAGCGAGCGCGGGCGCCAGCTTCCAGGTCGCCATCAGGATCGGGAAGTTCCACGGGATGATCTGGCCGACGACGCCGAGCGGCTCGTTGAAGTGGTAGGCGACGGTGTGCTCGTCGAGCTCACCGATCGACCCCTCCTGGCCACGGATCGCGGAGGCGAAGTAGCGGAAGTGGTCCACCGCGAGCGGCAGGTCGGCCGCCTTGGTCTCGCGGATCGGCTTGCCGTTCTCCCAGGTCTCGGCGACGGCCAGCTCCTCGAGGTGCTCCTCCAGGCGATCAGCGATCCGCAGCAGGGCGTTGGACCGTTCGGTCACCGACGCCCGGCCCCACGCCGGCGCGGCCGCGTGGGCGGCGTCGAGCGCGAGTTCGATGTCCGGGGCGGTCGAGCGGGCCACCTCGGTGAAGGGCTGGCCCGTCACCGGCGAGTGGTTCTCGAAGTACTCGCCCTCCCGCGGCGGCACCCACGTGCCGTTGATGAAGTTGTCGTAGCGCTTGGCGTAGTCGACGATCGCGTCGTCGTGCCCGGGCGGGGCATAGCGGGTCATGATGGCTCCCATCTCCCTGGTCACCGCTCCCGGGTGACCGTGGCGAAGCAGACCACGAGGGGGGTTGGGAGAAGGTTGGGGCGCTTCAGCGGTGAGCGGCGGCCGTCCTCGCCGCCACGATCGGTCGCCGAGCGTCGTCGGGGGCGAGGCAGGCGGCGGTGCGCTCGTGGACCTCGAGGTCGAACGGCAGCCGGTCGCCCAAGGTGTAGAGCAGGTCGGGGTCGCCGCGCGCGATGACGGCGCGTCGCAGGGCTTCCTCGAGGTACTCGGCATGCTCACGCAGGGCAGGCGAGGCAGAGTGGGGCAGCAGCTCGCCCGCGCAGGCCGCGACCGCGGCGTCGAGTCGGCCGGCGGCGATGTGGGCGAGCACCTCCAGGTGATCGGCGGCGACCGGGACGGTCAGCCGGTACGGCCGCGACGCGACGATCCCCCCGAGCGTGCGACGCAAGTGGGAGAGCTCGGCCTTCACGGTCGCGGGCTTGACCCGGAGGTCGGGGTACAGCGCCGTGTGCAGTCCGTCCAGCGTCAGCCCGTCCGGGTGGAGACTGAGCACGGCCAGGATCTCGATCTGCCGGGGTGGCAGCGACACCACCCGGCCGTCGAGCTCGACGTGCGCCCGTCCGAGCACCTGCAGTCGCAGCGGGGGATGCAGCAGGTCCCGAGCGGCGGGCGGCACCAGCAACCCGAGGTTGGCCGCGAGCAGCTGCACCGCGGCGAGCCCCAACGGTTGTGCCCGGTCCCAGGTCGTCGACAGGTCCACGACCCCGAGCACCCGACCGGAGGAAGGATCGTTGATCGGGGCCGAGTAGCACACCCAGTCGTGGATCGCCTGCGAGAAGTGCTCGGCGGAGAACACCTCGGCCGGACGGTTGGTCCGCAACGCCAATGCGAGCGCGTTCGTGCCCATCGACGGCTCGTCCCACCGTCCGCCGGGGACGAAGTGGACCGCCGCAGCTCGCTCGCGCATCCAGCGGCTGCCGTGCGTCCACAGGATCGTCCCGTCCGCGTGGGTGACCGCCGCGACGAACTGACCGTCCGCGGTGACGCGATCGAGGGCGTGACGCAGGGCCTCGACGGCGACCCGGAGCGGGGAGGCATGCCACAGCTCGCGAGTTCGGTCGTCGTCCAGCAGCGGTGCGGCGTCACGCGCGCGATCGAGCCGCTGCGCGGAGCGTCGCCACGACCGCTCCACCTCGGCCCGGACGCCGGCGGCCTCGCCGGCCTCGGCATGCTGGAACCACGCGCGCTCGGCCGCGTGTCGCGCCCACCACAGGTCCGTGCCGGTCATGGCCGGCCCTCCGGTCTTGCCGTCTGCTCCCGGTCGGTCCGCCCGCGTGGCGACGTGGTGGCGTGCTCCCACGCCGATCCTCGCGCCGTGCGCACGGGCCGCGGGAAGGGTACGGGGCGGCGCGCCGCCGTGGTGCTCCGGTGGCGTCGTGCACGCCGGGCGCGCAGCCAGGCAACGACGCGGACGGCCTCCTCGGACCGCTCAGGGCTGGTGAGGTGGTGGGCCCGGGGCTCAGGCGGGCGGGTCGTCGTCCGGCGTGGCTGGTGCTCGGCTGGCGGGCTCACCGTCGGCGGCTTCGCGGGCCGCGTAGTACGGGCGCAGTTCGTCGGTGTGGGTGCCTTCCCAGAGCGGCGCGCCGGAGCGATAGGCCGCCCGGCCGATCACGTGCCCGGACACGGGTGCGGTGGCGAACTGCAGCGCCACCGCCAGCGTCAACTTGACCGCTGCCTCGGTGGTGCCGAACAGGAAGGCGGCTCCGGCGAGGACGAGCGCGACCCCGAGCCCGGCGGCCTTCGTCGAGGCGCTCGTCCGCGTCAACACGTCCGGGAAGCGCAGGATCCCGACGGCGGCGAGCAGCACGAACGCGACCCCGAGGAAGGCGAGCGCATGGCCGATCACGGTCACGACCGGCGCCTCCCGACCAGCGCGCTGAGCGCCACGGTGGCGAGGAAGCCGAGCAGGGTCGCGATCAGCACGACGTCGATGAAAGCGGTCGACCCGCTGCGGACCGCCAACAGCGTGATCGCCGCGACGATCGCGTAGAGGCCGACGTCGGCGGCCACGGCGCGATCGGCGACGGACGGGCCGCGCACGGCACGCAGCAGGCTGATCGCGAACGCGATCGCGAGCAGCAACAGGTCGGCGTCGAGCAGGCTCATCGCATCGCCTTCAGCAGTCGGCGCTCGATCCGGGCGATCTGAGCGCGGAAGTCATCGAGGGAGTCGACGTACAACCCGTGCACGTACAGGTCGTAGGTGTCCGGGTCGACCTCCAGGGTCAGGGTCCCCGGGGTCATGGTGATGACGTTGGCCAGCACGGTGACCTCGAAGGGGGTGCGGGTGGCGGTCGGCACGCGCACGATCGCGACCCGCATGGCGTAGCCGGGGGTGACGACCTCGAAGGCGACCCGCAGGTTGGCGATCACGATGTCGATCGCGAAGGTCACGACGAAGAACAGCAGGTGCGGCAGGCGGTGGAGGAAGCGGACCAGCATCATGCGGCACGCACCGCCTCGAGGTAGGCGCTCGGGTCGATCAGGCCGGCGGCCGCCGGCTCCACCAGTGCGATCAGCCACTGCGCCGCGACCCCGAGCACCAGCGTCGCGACCCCGATCACGACGCATGGTGCGATGAGCTCGAGGGCACGGCGCCGCTCGACCAGGGGCTGCGTGGACGGCGAGGTCGGCCGAGGGGTCGCGGCGGGGACCTCCAGGCCGAGCGGGCCTTGGGTGCGCTCGTGGGTGACGAGCTCGGTCGGCTCCCCCCAGAACACGCCGTTCCAGATCTTGATCATCGACAGCAGGGTGAAGAAGCTCACGACGACGGCCGTCGCGCCGAGCAGCCACGCGTCGGTCTCGAAGGCCGAGCGGATCAGCAGGTACTTGCCGACGAACCCGGAGGTCGGCGGGATGCCGGCGAGCGCCAGGGCGGAGAGCAGGAACCCGGTCGCGAGCACGGGGCGGGTACGCACCATGCCGCCGAGGCGGTCGAGCGCGCCGGTGCCGGTCAGGGTCTCGACCGCGCCGGCGGCGAGGAACAGCGAGCCCTTCACGAAGATGTACTGCAGCAGGTAGACGATGCCGCCCGTCACGGCCGCGGTCGTCCACACCCCGAGCGGCAGGACGAGGTAGCCGACCTGGCTGACCATGTGGAAGGCGAGGATCCCGCGCACGTCCCCGCGGCCGACGGCGCCGAGCACCCCGACCACCATCGTGATCGCCGCGATCGCCACGAGCAGCGGCTGCCAGACGGGGTCGCCGGCGAACACCACGCTGTAGAGCCGGAACAGGGTGTAGACGCCCACCTTGGTCAGCAGCCCGGCGAACAGAGCGGTGACGGCGGGGCCGGCCTCGACGTAGGCGCGGGGCAGCCAGCCGTGCAGGGGCACGAGGCTCGCCTTGACGGCGACGGCGACGGCGACGACCCCCGCACCGACGGTGGCGGCGGGGTCGCCGGGGACAACGGCGTTGAGCGCGGCGAGGTTGACGGTGCCGGTGACGCCGTACAGCAGCCCGGTCCCGAGCAGGAAGGCCGTGGACGCGAGCAGGTTGACGGCGACGTAGATGACGCCGGCCCGGACCTGCCGGCGCCCGCCGCGCAGCGTCAGCAGGACGTACGAGGCGATCAGCATCACCTCGTAGGCGACGAACAGGTTGAACAGGTCGGCCGTGACGAGCGAGCCGAACACCCCGCTGAGCAGCACGTTGGCCATCGGCAGGAACATCGGGTGGCGGTCCTCGCCCCGGCCGGCGGCGAACGCGAGGGCGACCGCGGCCACGATCGCCATCGTGGTCAGCAGCAGGGCTGCGTAGCCGTCGACGGCGTAGACGATCGACAGGCCCCGGGGCCAGGCGCCGATGTCGGTCGCCACCGCGACGCCGTCACGGGTGGCGCGGACGAGCCCGATCCCGCAGGCAGCGACGCCGGCGACGCTCGCGAACGTGGTGATGCGTTGCGCCTCGCGGTGGTGGCGCCAGAGCACCGTCAGGGCCGCGGCCGTCAGCGGGAGGGCGAAGGGCAGGACCAGCAGCACGGCGGGGCTCATCGGTGGTCCCGTTCGCGCTCGCCGACGTGGACGTCGTGGTCGGCCGGGAAGCTGCGCTCCTCCGGGACCGAACGGTCCTCCACGTCGTCGTGACCGATCGCGTCGCGGCTGCGGAACGCGAGCGCCAGCAGGAAGGCGGTGATCCCGAAGGAGATCACGATGGCCGTCAGGGCGAACGCCTGGGGGAGTGGGTCCGCGACCGCGCCGGTCGCATCGGCGAAGGGCGCCACGCGGCGGGCGACCCCGCCCGAGGCGATCAGCAGGGTGGTCGCGGCGTGCCCGAGCAGGGTGAACCCGAGCGCGATCCGCACGATGCCGCGCTGCAGGATCAGGTAGGTCCCGCCGGCGGCCAGCAGCCCGACGATGATGGCGGCGGTCATCGCACCACCCCCTGATCGCCCACGACCGGGCCGGTGAGGACCGACGCTGCCGGCTCCCGGTCGCGCCGGTCGGGTTCGGGCTCGTCCTCCGCCAGCCCCTGACCGAGGTGCCGGACGATGGTGGTGACCATGCCCACCACGACCAGGTAGACCCCGATGTCGAACACGAGCGATGCGGCGACGTCGATCCCGCCCGGCAGCGACAGCTTGCCCCCCGCGAGGAAGCCCGCGCCGGTGAGCATGCCGGCGAGCCCGTAGCCGGCGCTGACGAGCAGGCCTGCGCCGACCATCGGCGTGACTCGCAGCCACCGGCTCTGCCAGACCCGTTCGTGGCCGTGGCTGAGGTAGAAGGTGACGACGGCGGCGCCGGCCGTGAGCCCGCCGATGAACCCGCCGCCGACGGCGTTGTGACCGCGGACCAGCAGCCAGAGCGACGCGACGAGCATCATGACGCCGAGCCCGTTCGCGACCGTCTGCAGGATCAGCGAGTCGATCGTTCCCGGCCCGCTCCACATCCGCAGGTGGACGATGGCTTCCTCGGGGTCGTCCTCGCGGGCTTCGAACACGTCGGGTGGCTCGTCGGGTTCGACGGGCACGGTCGGCTCCGGCCGGGGGATCGGGTCGTGGCGGACCAGCCGGACCAGCGCGTAGATCCCGAGGGCCGCGACCGCGAGGACGGTGGTCTCCCCGAGCGTGTCGAGGGCGCGGAAGTCGACCAGGATCGTGTTGACGACGTTGCTGCCACCGGTGACGCTCTCGCCCTCCGCGAGGAACCGGGCGCCGATGTCCGACAGCTCCCGCCGGCCGGTCAACGCGAAGGTGGCGAGCCCGGCGAACCCGCCGACGGCGGCAGCGATCACGGCGGCGACGATCTTGCGACGCGGCCCGCCCCGGGCGAAGGTCGACGGCAACCGCCGGAAGACGACGATGACGACCGCGATCGTGAGCGTCTCGACCAGCAGCTGGGTCAGCGCGAGGTCGGGGGCGCCGAGGAGCACGAACCAGCCGGCGACGACGAACCCGGTCATGCCGAGCGCGGCGACCGCGCCGAGCCGGGTGCGGGCCTGCACCACCCCGGCGATGCACGCCGCGACCAGCACCACGACGACCCAGTCCGCGGCGAACGACGGGGCCGGCGGCCCGGCGAGGTCGATCTGCCCCCGGGCGACCGCGACGGCGGCGACCAGCACCAACGTGCCGAGGATCGGGGCCAGGTAGGACGCCGGCGACAGCGAGTTCGCCGGTGACCCGAAGCGCTTGCCGAGCGCGAGTGTGGCGGCGTACAGGCCGTCGAAGACCGCGTCACCGCGTCGCAGCGCGACCCGGCCCTGGGCCCGCTCGACGGCGTTGCGCAACGCGATCAGCGCGAGTCCGCTCGCGACGACGAGGAGCGAGAGCAGGAGCGCCGGGGTGGCCCCGTGCCACAACCCGAGGTGCAGTTCCGGGTCGATCCCGGTCGTGGCCATGGCCACCCCGTTGGCCAACGGGTCGAGCCACGGCACGGCCAGGCCGAGCACGACCCCACCGGCGCCGAGCAGCAGCGGAGGCAGGACGAAGCCGAGCGGGGCCCGGTGGGGACGGGTGCGCTCCGGACCCTCGAAGGTGCCGAGGTAGTACCGGGCGCTGTAGGCGAAGGTGCCGATGCTCGCGACCACCATCAGCACGAGCGCCACGATCCCGAGCGTCGCGAGCTCCGCGCGCGACTCGAGCAGGGAGGCGAAGACCTCCTCCTTCGCGACGAAGCCGAGCAGCGGGGGCAGCCCGGCCATCGAGATGGCGGCCAGGCCGCCGGCCGCCGCGACCAGCGGCAGGCGGCCGCGCAGCCCGCCGAGCCGCCGCAGGTCGCGAGTGCCGGTCTCGTGCTCGACGATGCCGACGGTCATGAACAGCGCTGCCTTGTACAACGCGTGCGACAGCGTGTAGATCGCGGCGGTCGCGAGCGCCAGCGGCGAGCCGATGCCGATCAGGCCGGTGAGCAGGCCGAGCTGGCTGACGGTCGAGTACGCGAGCAGTGCCTTGAGGTCGTCCTGCTTGAGGGCTACCACGGCCCCGAACGCGGCCGTGCCGAAGCCGACGAGCACGAGGCTGGTCCGCCACAGCGGCACGCCGGCGAACACGGGCGTGAAGCGGAACAGCAGGTAGATGCCCGCCTTGACCATCGTTGCGGCGTGCAGGTAGGTGCTGACCGGGGTCGGCGCCACCATCGCCCCGGGCAACCAGAAGTGGAACGGCAGCTGCGCCGATTTGGTCGTCGCGCCGAGCAGCAGCAGGAGCACGATCGCCGGCGCGACGGGTGCGGCGGTGACCGGGGCCGGGTCGGCGAGGATCGCTCCGAGCGACGAGGTGCCGGCGGCCACGCTCATCAGGATCAGACCGGCGAGCAACGCCAACCCGCCGAGCCCGGTCACCAGCAGCGCCCGGGTCGCGCCCGGCTTGCCCTCCCCGAGCCCGCCGATCAGGAAGAAACTCGAGATGCTCGTCAGTTCCCAGAAGACGAACAGCACGATGATGTCGTCGGCGAGGACGAGCCCGAGCATCGCCCCCGCGAAGAACGTCAGCAGCGCGAGGTAGCGCGCGATCGCCGGCGAGTCGGCCGAGAAGTAGCGAGCCGCGTACGCCAGCACGGCGGCCCCGATGCCGAGCACGATGAGGGCGAACAGCCAGCTGAGCGCATCGAGCCGGAGCGCGAGGCTCACGTCGGCGGCTGGCAGCCAGGCGAGCTCGGTGGTGACCGTGTCGCCGGCGAGCACCGCCCGTCCCTGGAGGCCGAACCAGCCCGCCATACCCAGCAACACGGCGGCGGCGAGGTAGCCCGCATCCCGCCCGAGCGGGCGGACCAGCACCGGGAGCACGGCAGCGAGGCCGAACACGGCCGCGAGCGCAGCGAGCAGCGACACCGGGGCGGCTCCGGGGGGCGGGCGTGGGCGACGACGCCCACGGCACGGTCGGCGGCGGCACCCGACGGATGGTGCGCGACCGCGCACCAACCTAGCGGCGCGCAGAGCGTGCCCGTGACGTGGGCGAGCCGGGAGCGGCGTGCGCGACGACGGTGGCGGCGTTGCCGCTGCCCGGTCGGGGCCTGTGGCATGCTCGTCGCACGCTCGACGGCCGGGAGGCAACGGTCGACGGCCGGGAGGCAACGGTCGACGGCCGGGAGGCAACGGTCGACGGCCGGCAGGCACGAGAGGAGCAGCCCGTGACGCACGTGGACGGGGTCCCCGGGAAGCGGTTCCCGGAGGGTTTCCTGTGGGCGGCCGCGACCGCGGCCTACCAGGTCGAGGGCGCGGCGGCCGAGGACGGCAAGGGACCGTCCGTCTGGGACGTGTTCGCCCACGAATCGGGACGGACCTTCCGGGGCAGCAACGGCGACGTCGCCGCCGATCACTACCACCGGTTCCGCGAGGACGTCGCGCTGATGGCGGAGATCGGCCTCACCGGGTACCGCTTCTCCGTCGCGTGGAGCCGGGTCCTGCCGGAGGGCCGCGGGCAACCGAACGAGGCCGGCCTGCGCTTCTACGACGAACTGATCGACGCGCTGCTGGCGGCTGGCATCACCCCGATCCTGACGATCTACCACTGGGACCTCCCGCAGGCACTGCAGGACGCCTACGGGGGGTGGGAGTCGCGCGCGGTGATCGCCGACTTCGACGCCTACTGCCGGCTGCTGTACTCGCGCTACGGCGACCGGGTCCGCCACTGGGTGTCGCTCAACGAGCAGAACTACTTCGTCGGGCTGGGCTACGAGCGCGGCGCGCACCCGCCGGGGGTGACCGAGCCCGCACGCATGCAGGCCGCGAACCACCACGCGTCGCTGGCGAACGCGACGGCGATCGCCTCGTTCCGCGACCTCGTCCCCGGCGGGCTGATCGGCCCGTCGTTCGCCTACACGCCCGTGTACCCCGCCACCCCGGCCGCGGAGGACGTGCTCGCGGCCGAGGAGGCCGAGGAGCATCTCAGCCACTGGTGGATGGACGTGTACGCCTGGGGCCGCTACCCGGAGACCACCTGGCGCTACCTCGCCGACCGGGGTGCCGCGCCACCGGTCCACCCGGGCGACCTCGACGTCCTCGCGGCCGGCACCCCCGACTTCATGGGGGTCAACTACTACCAGACCTACACGGTCACCTCGAACCCGCCGGACGGACTCGACGGGCAGCGGATGAACACCTCCGGGGAGAAGGGCGCGGGCTGGGAGGTCGGTGTCGCCGGCCGGTTCCGGACCGTCACCAACCCGCACGCCGAGTACACCGACTGGGACTGGACCATCGACCCGACCGGGCTGCGCATCGCGCTGCGCCGCATCGCCGGTCGGTACGGGCTGCCGGTCCTCGTCAGCGAGAACGGCCTCGGTGCGTTCGACGAGGTGGACGTCGATGCGCGCACGGGCGAACGCTCGGTCCACGACGAGGTACGCATCGGCTACCTCGGTGACCACCTGCGCGCCTGTGGCGAGGCGATCGCGGACGGGGTGGATCTGCTCGGGTTCTGCGTCTGGTCGGCGATCGATGTGCTGAGCTGGCTCAACGGCTACCAGAAGCGCTACGGGCTGATCCACGTCGAGCGCGACGAGTCCACCGGCGAGACCGGTGACCGGGCGCCGCTGACCCGCACGATCAAGGACAGCGGCCGCTGGTACGGGCGGGTCATCGCGTCCGCCGGCGCCGAGCTCGGGGCGGTCACTCGGCCGGCAGGGACCGACGGGTGAGCAGGACGAGCACGACCGCCAGCAACCCGAACGCGACCGGCAACCCGACGGACCCGGCGATCGCGCCGATCACCGGCGGGCCGACCAGGTAGGCGAGGTAGCCGACCGAGGCGACGGCCGCGACCCCCTCGCCGGGGTTGCGGGCCACCCGTCCGGCCCGACCGAACACCAGCGGCACGGTCGAGCCCAGGCCGAAGCCCACCATCGCGAAGCCGGCCAGCGCAGCCGGGAGGGCCGGCACCGCCGCCACCAGGAGGAAGCCGGTGCCGGCGAGCAGCCCGCCGCCCGTCACCATGCGCTGCACCCCGAGGTGGCGGGTGAGCCGGTCGCCGACGACCCGGGAGGTGACCATCGCCGCGGTGTAGGCGACGTAGCCCCAGGTCACGGGGCTGCCGACGACCCCGACGGTGTCTCGCAGGTGCACCCCGCTCCAGTTGCCGGCGCTGCTCTCCCCGAGCGCGGCCGCGAGCGCGACGAGCGCGAGCGGCAGCAGCGGCCCGCGCGGGACCGCGAACCGCGGCGGAGTGCCGACGGCGGCGCGGTCGGCGATCCGCAGCCACCGGGCGCTGACCCCGGTGAGCAGCGCGATCGACGCTGCCACGATCGACAGGTGCCGCAGCACCGACGTGTCGGTGGTCGTGGCGACCAGGCCGCCAAGGGCCCCGAGCAAGGTGCCGACGCTCCAGGCCGCGTGGAAGCCGACGATGATCGACCGGGCGTAGCCGCGCTCCACGCCGACGCCCTGGGCGTTCATGCCGACGTCCATCGTGGACCCGCCGAACCCGGTGGCGAACAGCGCGACGGCGAGCCCGAGACCGCCGGGCGCCAGGCCGGTCGTCGGCAGCGCCAGCACGACGACGGTTGCCCCGAGCAGGATCGGGGTCCGGCTGCCTGTCCGTGCGATCAGCCGTCCCGCCGTGGTCAACCCGGTCAGCACGCCGAAGGAGATGCCGGTCAGGACGAGCCCGAGGGTGGCGTCCCCCAGACCGAGCGCGACCTGGACGTCGGGGATCCGTGACACGAACGAGGCCACGGCCACGCCGTTGGCCAGGAACACCGTCGTGACCGCGCGGCGGGCCGCGCGGTCACGGATGGGGGAGAGGGAGGGCGGGAGCTCGGTCAGGCGGGGCCCCCACCTTGCCCGTGCAGGTAGCGGTCGCGGATGCCGTCGACGATCGAGGCGTCGGCGAGGGTGGTGGTGTCGCCGAGCTGCTTGTCCTCCGCGATGTCCTTCAGCAGCCGGCGCATGATCTTGCCCGACCGGGTCTTCGGCAGGTCGTGGGTGAACAGCACCGACGCCGGCTTCGCGATCGGGGAGATCTCCCGAGCGACGTGGTCGCGCAGCTCCTTCGCCAGCTGCTCGTCGCCCTCGATGCCGAGCCGGGGGGTGACGAACGCGGCGATCGCCTGGCCGGTCTGCGGGTCGGCCCGGCCGATCACCGCCGCCTCGGCCACCGCCGGGTGGCTGACGAGGGCCGACTCCACCTCGGTGGTCGACAGGCGGTGTCCGGAGACGTTCATGACGTCGTCGACCCGGCCGAGCAACCAGAAGTACCCGTCCTCGTCGCGCTTGGCGCCGTCACCGGCGAAGTACCGGCCCGGGAAGCGCGACCAGTAGGTCGACTCGTAGCGCTGGGGGTCGCCCCAGATGCCGCGCAGCATCGCCGGCCAGGGCTGGTCGAGGGTCAGGTACCCGCCACCGGGGACGCCGACCTCCTCGCCCTGGTCGTCGACGATCGTCGCGGAGATGCCGGGCAGCGGGAAGGTGGCCGAGCCGGGCTTGGTCGTGGTGGCGCCCGGGAGCGGGGCGATCATCATCGCGCCGGTCTCGGTCTGCCACCAGGTGTCGACGATCGGGCAGCGTTCGCCGCCGATCACCTTGTGGTACCACATCCACGCCTCGGGGTTGATCGGCTCGCCGACGGTCCCGAGCATCCGCAGGCTCGACAGGTCGTGCTTCTCGGGGTGCTCCTCGCCCCACTTCATGAAGGCGCGGATCGCGGTCGGCGCGGTGTAGAGCTGGGTCACGCGATAGCGCTCCACGATGTCCCAGAAGCGGTCCTCCGCCGGGTAGTTCGGCGTCCCCTCGTACATCACGCTGGTCGCACGGTTGGCCAGCGGGCCGTACACGATGTAGCTGTGCCCGGTCACCCAGCCGATGTCGGCGGCGCACCAGTAGACGTCCGTGTCGGGCCGGAGGTCGAAGACGTACCGGTGGGTGAACGCCGTCTGGGTGAGGTAGCCACCGCTGGTGTGCATGATGCCCTTGGGGCGCCCGGTGGTCCCGGAGGTGTAGAGCAGGTACAGCAGGTCCTCGGCGTCCATCGACTCGGCCGGACAGTCGGCGTCCTGGGTCGACACCACCTCGTGCCACCACTGGTCGCGCCCCGCGACCATCTCCACCTCGTCCCCCGTGCGCTGGACGACGAGGACCTGTTCGATCGAGGGGGTCTCCGCGACGGCCTCGTCCGCGTTGACCTTCAGCGGGAAGGTGCTGCCGCGGCGGTGTGAGCCGTCGGCGGTGACCAGCACCTTGCAGGCCGAGTCGTTGATGCGGTCGCGCAGTGCGTGGGCGGAGAAGCCGCCGAACACCACGGAGTGGACGGCACCGATGCGGGCGCACGCCAGCATGATGGTGGGCAGCTCCGGGATCATCGGCAGGTAGACCGCGACCCGGTCGCCCTTCTCGACCCCGAGGCCCTTGAGCGCGTTGGCGGCCCGCTGGACGTCGTCGAGCAGGTCGGCGTAGGTGATCGTGCGGGTGTCGCCGGGTTCGCCCTCCCAGTGGTAGGCGACCTGGTCGCCATGGCCCGCATCGACGTGCCGGTCGAGGCAGTTGTACGCCACGTTGAGCTTGCCGCCCACGAACCACTTCGCGTAGGGCGGTTCCCACTCGTGGATCGTGTGCCACTCCTCGAACCAGTCGAGCTGGGACGCCTCGCGCGCCCAGAAGCCCTCCTGGTCGGCGGCCGCCTCGTCGTAGATCTCGGCCCCGGTCACCAGCGCGTCGCGCTTGAACGCCTCCGGTGGGGGGAAGGTGCGGTGCTCGGCCAGCAGGCCCTCGATCGCGTCGGACGCCACGCTCGTCTCCCTGTGCTCGCGGTCGGATGCTCGCGGTCTCCCGTTCGGCAACCGTAGCGCTGGGTCGCGCCCGCGGGCAGGGTGCCGACGGCCACCGGACCGCTGCACGCGGTGAGCGGTCCGGCTGCTCTCCCGAGCGGCGTGGGGCGATCCCCCGGGCCGGTCGGGTGCAGGGTCAGCGCAATTGGCCGGCGACGAGGTCCTTCGCCGCTCGCGTGTGGTCGCGCTTCTCGCGCAGCTGGACGTCCAGGTCACGGTGGTCGGCGGTCGGGTCGCCGAGCCGAGCCACCAGGGTCGCCGCCAGGTCGTTGGCGCGGGTGCGCAGCTCGACGCAGGCGGCGGCGAGCTCGGCGCTGCCAGCGGCCGCCAACGCGGAGAGCGTGTCGTGGAGCCGGTCGCTGCGCTTGCGGACGTCGCGGGTGTGGGCCTCGCGGTCGGCCACCGCCGCGGAGGCGACCGCGTCGTCGAGCAGCCAGTCGACGTCGGTCGACGCCTGGGTGAACAGCGCACGCAACTCCACCCGCCTGCCGCGGGCCTTCATCGCGAGCACCCCGATCACCACGACCAGCAGGGCGACCAGCGCGACCAGCAACCAGGTCTGGACGCGCTCGTCGGCGGCGGTGGACGCCGCGTCCGGGCTGCAGCCGGCGAGGGCCAGCAGCAGTGGACCGGTGGCGGCCTTCCGTGCGAACCTCACGCGCGTTCCCCTCGTCGTCGTCGCGAGCGCGACGGGATCGCTGAGCGACCTCATCCCCTGGCACCGCCGGTGAAGTTCCAGCCGGCCAGGCGGAGGGACGGGCAGGACACGATCCCTGCCCCGAACTCCATGCTCGCGTAGCGTTCGTCGTCCCCGACGCCGAGGATGGCCCCGGGCGCCAGCGCGGCGACGAACCCCTGCGTGAAGCGCAGGTTGCCGACGGCGCCGACGACCTCGCCGTCCTCGATCAGGAAGGTGCCGTTGCGCGTCAGCCCGGTGGCCACCTGCGACTTCGGGTCGAGGACGCGCACGTAGTTGAACTCGGTCACGAGCAACCCCCGTTCCACCTCGCGGACGAGGTCGTCCGCCGGGGTCTGCCCACCAGGCAGACGGAGGTTGACCGGGAACGCCCCGAAGCCGGCGCCGCCCGGGAGGGCGCCTCCGGTGGAGGTCGCACCCGCCCGTCTCGCCGTGCGCCGATCGTGCGCGAGCGCGACGGTCCGGCCGGCGTCGACGAAGGTGGCGCGCTGCCTCGGCGTCCCTTCCGCATCGAACGGCAGCCCGATCGCGGCGGGGTGTTCCGGATCGTCGAGCAGCGTCAGCGCCGGGTCGAACGGCGCTTCGCCGAGCTGGACGAAAGAGGCGCCCTCCAGGTGGGCCTTGGCGTTGAAGCCGTAGACGGCCAGGAACCCGATGATCGTCGAGACGGCCTCCGGGCCGAGGACGACCTCGTAGACCCCGGGATCGAGGTCGGTGAAGCTGGCGGAGCGCCGGGCGCGGTCGGCGGCGAGCGCGCCGGCGGCCGCCGCGTCGAGGTCCGCGAGCCGCGCCGAGGTCTGGTGGGCGCTCCCGGCGGACCGGTCGGTCTGGTGGATGCCGTCGAGGGTGGCGCGGGTGGATGCGCCGCTCACCCGCTGGCCGGCGGTGGATGCGAAGGCGACCCAGCCGGCCTCCGTGTCGAGGTAGCCGGCGGCCCGCAGGTCCGGGTCGGCCGCCACGAACTCGCGCACCATCGTGGCGCGCACGTCCGGGTCGGCCGCTGCCGTGGCCTCGTCGAGGTGGTGGCGGTCGGTGACCGATGCCGGCGGGGTCGCGCCGGGCCAGTACGGGTCCACGGGTTGGCGGGCGGCGGAGGCGATCGTCGTGGTGACGAGCTCGGCGAGGTCGTCGTCGCCGACGGCGGTGGTCGTGGCCGAGGCGGTGCGCCCGTCGACCGCCACGGTCAGGGCGACGCGCGTGGTGTCCTCGCCGACGTGCTGGTGGATGAAGGAGTTCGCGAAGCGGGTCAGCCCGTGCCGGATCCGTGACGCGGTGACGTTCGCCTCGATCGTGGCGTCCGCGCCGGCGTCGGCTCCGGCGACGAGGTCCACGACGCGGTCGGCGCGCGCCTCGAGCGTCCGCAGCCCCTTGGGATCGCTGGTCATGGTCAGCCCCTCACCCCGACGCGGACGTTGCGGAACCGGCCCGGCGACGCCGGGTGGCCGGTGTGGCCGATCTGCATCGGCTGGCCCTTGCCGCAGTTGGGCAGCCCCCACGGCACCCACTCGTCGGCGCCCGCCAGCCGGTCGAGTGACGCCCAGAACCGCGGGGTGATGCCGGTGTAGGTCGGGTTCTTGACCATCCGATGGCGCTTGCCGTCGACGATCTCCCACCCGATCTCGCACCCGAACTGGAAGTTCAACCGTTTGTCGTCGATCGACCAGGACCGGTTGGTCGCCATCAGCACGCCGTGCTTGGTGTCGCCGACGATCTGCTCCAGGCTCGAGTCCCCCGGCAGCAGCCCGACGTTGGTCATCCGGACCATCGGCATCCGGTTGAACCCGTCGGCGCGCACCATCCCGCCGGGCGGGAGGCCGGCCAGGTGGGCCGAGTCCCGGCCGGAGAGCACCCCGACCCAGATCCCCTCCTCGACGATCGGGACACGTTGCGCCGGCGTGCCCTCGTCGTCGTAGCCGAAGGTCGCGAGCGCGCCGGGGATGGTCGCGTCGGCCGTGATGTTCATCAGCTCCGAGCCGTAGCGCAGCGTGCCGAGCTGGTCGAGGTCGAGGAACGAGGTCCCGGCCATGGCCGCCTCCCAACCGAGGATGCGGTCGAGTTCGATGGCATGCCCCACCGATTCGTGGATCTGCAGGGCCAGCTGCGAGGACTCGAGGATCAGGTCGAGCTCGCCGGCGGGGCAGTCGGCCGCGGACAGCAGCTGCACCGCCTCCTCCGCGACCTCCTGAGCGTGCCCGGGCAGGTCGAAGCGACGCACCACCTCGTAGCCGCCGGTCTCCACATGCCCGAACGACTGCGGGTAGCTGCGCCGCTGGGTCTCGCGTTCGCCGATCGCCGTGGCGTCCATCCCGCACCCGGACTCGACCAGGTGCTGGTGGATGCGGTGGCCCTGGGAGGAGACGAACCACTTGTCCGTCACCCAGAAGGCGAGGTGGGCGCTGGCGACGGCCACGCCCTCGACCGCATGCATGGTCCGGGTCGCGGTGACGATCACCCCGACCTTCTCGTCGAGGGCGACGTCGAAGGGATCCTCCTCGTGCGGGGTCACGTACCGGTCTTCCACCACCGGGACGTCGGCCAGCGCGAGCCCCGTCCCGGGGACGAGCGCGGAGGCCTTCGCGGTCGCGGTCGCTTCCGCGCCGGCGCGTCGGGCGGCCGTGTCGGTCAGGTCCGAGCTGGCCGCGAACCCCCACGACGAACCGACCAGCGAGCGGACGCCGACGCCGGCCTCGAGGCCGTTGTCGACCGCCTCGAGCTCCCCGTTCTGTGCGCTCAGACGTTCGTTGCGGCGGATCACCACTCGCGCGTCCGCGTAGGACGCGCCGGCGGCGAGCGCGGCCTCCACGGCCGTGCGGGCGTAGTCGAACATCTCGTCGCCAGCGCCTCGGTCGTGCACGGCTCCCTCCAGCTCGGGCCTGCTCGGGCGGGACCTCTGGGGTGGCACCCCGTCGGTCACCACCTGACGCTAGCCGCTCACGCCGACACCTCCGGCCGGGCGGACGGTCGCTCCGGCGTTGCCCGGTCGGGCCGGCGGGCTGGCAGGATGCTCCCATGCCCCGCATCGACGTCGAAGCCATCGAGGACGAGTGGGAGGAGGACCACCACCTCCTCGCACGCCGTTCGCGTGAGCTCAGCCAGGCGGCACGACAGACGATCGATCGGCTGGACGCCGCCCGGGTCGTCGCAGTCGACCGGGGCCGGGTGACGATCCTGCGCGAGGGTGAGGTGGTGGACGCCACCCTGGCCGGGACCATGCGCGGGACGAAGGCGGTCGTCGGCGACCACGTGCGGGTCCGTCCGGCCCGGCATGCGAGCGACCTCCCACGGATCGTCGAGGTGCTGCCCCGGACGACGGTGCTGACCCGGTCCGGCGACGACGACGTGGACGACGAGCGGATCGTGGTCGCGAACGCGGACGCTATCGCCGTCGTGGTCGCGGCGGAGAACCTGACGATGGGGATCCGCTTCCTCGATCGGGTGTTCGTCGCGGCGTCCGTCGGCGGGCTGCTGGCGATGATGGTGGTCAACAAGGTCGACCTGCTCACCGATCGGTCGGTCGTCGACGAGGTCCTCGAGCGGTACGCCGCCATCGGCGCCGAGGTCCACGCCACCTCGGCGCTGACGGGGGAGGGGCTCGATGCGCTCGGCCGCTCGTTGACCGGCGCATGGACCGCCTTCTCGGGCCATTCCGGGGTCGGCAAGACCGCGCTGTTCAACCGCCTGGTCCCGGAGGCGGACCGAGCGGTCGGTGCCGTGGGGCGGTACGGAGGTCGGCACACGACCGTGTCGGCGCTGGCGATGCCGATCAGCGCGCTCGACGCGTGGCTCATCGACACGCCGGGGGTGCGCTCGTTCGGGCTGGGCGGGCTCGCCCCACGGGAACTGGCGCGACACTTCCCGGAGCTGGCGGCCCTGCACTGCGGACTGGACGATTGCATCCACGACGGCGAGCCGGGGTGTCGTCTGCCCGAGGCAGCGATCCACCCCGAGCGGCTGGCGGCCTACCGGCGGTTGCTGGCATCGTTGCGCGGGGAGGCGTGAGGAGACCCGCGCGCCGCCACTAGTCTCGGCCGCCGGGACCTCGGAGGACGAGGAGGCGAGGGTGCTCGGACGGCGAGGTGTCCTGGGTCGGCGTCGGGGTGGACCCGTCCGCCGGATCCTGCGATCGGCGTGGAACCTGGCCGTGCTCGCGGCCGCATCCGAACCGTCGCACGTCGCGCGCTCGTACGAGGTGGTGCCGGACTGGCGACGCATCGACGACGAGGGCTACACGGTGCGCCTGTCGCCGACGCAGACGTTCCAGCCGTCCCACGTGACGGGCCGGTGGCGCGCCGTCGACACCAACCTGCCGTACGCGGGGTGGCGCTCGTCACGGCGGGCGACCGGGGCGGGCCTGTGGACGGTGTTGGTCGCACTGTTCGGCTGGCTCGGCTGGTCCAGGGGACGGGGCCCGCTGGCCGAGCTCGCGTCGTACCGGGGACGTGACGACGGCAGCGGCGACGCCTGGGTCGGGGACCACGAGGCATGGGTGCCGGGGGCCGAGCCGGAGATCGAGCCGGGGACCGAACCGGGGACCGAACCGGGGACCGAGGAGGAGCGTCTCCCGCCGCTCTTCGAGGGGCACGTCCCGGACGCCCCGTGATCGGGGGCGACGGGCGGGCGGTGATGGACCTCGATGTGGTCGGCCGCCATCAGCCGCCGGTGAGGGGGACCGACCGCGGCCACCGTCGCGCTCGCTACCCTGCGCGCTGCTCGGCGGGGTAGCCAAGTGGTAAGGCAGGGGACTGCAAATCCCCCATCACGGGTTCGATTCCCGTCCCCGCCTCTCAAGAGAAACCGCCCCTGAACTGCGCAAACGTGGTCGGGGGCGGTTCGCGTTCAGGGCCGACGTCAGGCCATTTGCCAACATTCTGCCAACATCAGGTTCCTC
>SLMP01000033.1 GCA_007133465.1 Nitriliruptoraceae bacterium
CCTGCAACGTCCCCCACCCACCGGC
This sequence comes from Nitriliruptoraceae bacterium, assembly GCA_007133465.1. Classification (GTDB taxonomy): domain Bacteria; phylum Actinomycetota; class Nitriliruptoria; order Nitriliruptorales; family Nitriliruptoraceae; genus SLMP01. Next base: position 26 of record SLMP01000033.1, read on the forward strand.
CATCGGAGCGCTCCGAGGATGCGGGAGACGACCTTCGGACGGGTTGGTGGGAGGTTGCCTTGGGTTACGCTCCACGCCGGTCCGGTTCGCGTGTCCGCAGGTCACCTCCGGGCAAGTGACGCAGCCGAACCGTGGGATGGCGATGGGCGTGCTCAAGGATTTCGAGCGCCGCCTCGAAGGCGTGATCGAGGGGTTCTTCGCGCGCGCCTTCCGTTCGGGCATCCAGCCGATCGAACTCGCGAAGGCCGTCCAGCGCTACGGCGAGCAGAACCAACACGTCACCGCCGACGGCATCGTCATCCCGAACGTCTACCGGCTGACCGTCGGTCCGAAGGACCACGACCGGCTCTCCGGCTTCGGCCGCTCGTTGCCGCGCGAGCTCGCCGAGGTGGTGGTCCGCACCGCCGCCGAGCGTGGCTGGTCGCTGCGCGGCCCCGTCAAGGTGCGCATCGACGTCGATGACGAGGTCCGGTACGGCCGGTACACGCTCGCCGGCCGCGTCGAGAGCATCGACGCGGAGGACGAGCGCCCGGCCGCGCCGGCCTCCGCCCCCGGCCGCCCACGCGGCAGCAGCGCCGCGACCGACACCCGCCAGCCGTTCGACCGCACCCAGGCCGTCGAACCGGTCGCGACCAGCATGCTCGAACTGGTGGTCGCCAGCGGCGAGGACGCCGGTGCCCGCACCGCCGTCACCGGCAGCCGCGTGTCGATCGGCCGCCTCGCGTCCTGCGCGCTCACGCTCACCGACAGCACCGTCTCCCGGGAGCACGCCGCGCTCGTGCGGCGCGGCGACGGGTGGTGGGTGATCGACCTCGCCTCCACCAACGGCACCCGGGTCAACGGCGTCCGGGCGGCCGAGCAGCCGGTCGCCCCCGGCGACCGCATCGAGCTCGGCGACGTCGCCCTCGACCTGCGGGGAGCCTGAGGTGCCGGTCGAGATCCTCACGCTGCTCAAGTTCGGGCTGCTGCTGTTGCTCTACCTGTTCGTCGCCCGGACCGTCCGTGCCGTCGTCGTCGACCTGCGCGGCCCACGTCGCCGCGCCGCGCCCCCGCGCCCGGCCGTCGCCGCCAGTGCGGAACCCGTTCGCCGCTCGCGCAAGATCCCGAGGGAGATCGTCGTCCACGCGCCGAACGGGCCGCCGAAGGTGCTCGTGCTCGGCGGTCGGGGACTCGTCCTCGGCCGTTCCGGTGACGTCGTCCTCGACGACGTCTACGCCTCCGAGGAGCACGCGGAGATCCTGCCCGACGACGGCGGGTGGTCGGTCCGCGACCTCGGATCCACCAACGGCACCTACCTCAACGACGCGAAGGTGACCCGCCCGACCCCACTCGCGGCAGGCGACCAGCTCCGGCTCGGCAAGACCCGGGTAGAGGTGCGGCGATGAGGCGCCTCCACGTCGCCGGCGCCACCGACGTCGGCGAGACCCGGTCCGGCAACGAGGACGCCCTGCTGCTCGGCGACTCCGTCTTCGCGGTCGCCGACGGCATGGGCGGCCACCTCGCCGGCGAGGTGGCGTCGGAAGCCGCGCTGGAGCCGATCCGGGCACTGGCCGGGCGCGTGTTCGACAACGCGAGCGACGCGGTCACGGCCCTGCGCGCCGCGGTCGTCGCCGCGAACGACACCGTGTCCGACCTCGCCGAACGCGAACCCGCTTACCACGGCATGGGTACCACGCTCACGGCCGCGCTCGTGGAGGGCCGGCGGCTGCACCTCGCCCACGTCGGCGACTCGCGCGCCTACCTGCTGCGCGACGGGAGCTTCAGCCAGCTCACCGACGACCACACGCTCGTCCAGCACCTGATCGACGAGGGGCAGCTGACCCGTGAGGAGGCGGCACGCCACCCGCAGCGGTCGATCATCACCCGCGCGATCGGGGTGTCACGGGAGGTCGAGGTCGACTCGATGTCGCTCGAGCTCGTGGCCGGCGACCAGCTGCTGCTGTGCTCCGACGGGCTCACCGGCGTGGTCTCCGACCAGGAGATCGCGCAGACGCTCCAGTCGATCGGCGACCCGGACGAGACCGTGCAACGGCTCATCGACCTCGCGAACGGCGCCGGTGGCCCCGACAACATCACCGTCCTGCTGCTGCGCTACGACGACCCGGACGGCGACGGCGCCAAGACCCACCGCACCATCACGATCACCACGCGGGACGAGGACCCGGCCGGCGACTGGGCCGGGCGGCTCGGCACGTACGGCCGGTTCAGCCGCAACGCGGGCGAGACGCGCACCGAGGAAGAACCCAAGCAGGTCGGGCAGATCCTCGGCCGTGCCGCCGCGATCGTGCTCGCGCTCGTCGTCGTCGTCGGCGTCGTCGCCGGCGGGGCGCGCTTCCTGCTGTCGCAGAGCTACTACGTCGGCCTCGACGGCGAGCGCATCGTGATCTACCAGGGCGTCGACCTGGCCCTCGGCCCGCTCGACCTCGCCCGCGTCGTCGAACAGAGCGAGCTCACCGTCGACGACGTCCCGAGCTGGTACCGCGACTCGCTCGAGGCGGGCCTGACCGCCGCCGACCTCAACGACGCGCGACGGATCGTCGACAACGCCCCACGTCGCTCGCCCGACAACACCGACGAGGAAGCCGACGACCGGGCTGACGGGGCGGGGACGAGCGGGGACGCGACCGAGCCGGCCGACGAGCCCGACCCGACCGATGGCGGGGAGGACGAGACCGACGACCCCGATGCGCGCGGGGCGCGGGTCCTCGCGCTCGCGGGGACGACCGTCCGGTGACCGGCGCCGCGCTGACCGGCACGCGCAACCCCCGCACGACGGAGGCTGCGCTGCTGGCGTTCGCGGTGGTGATCACCGCGGCCGCCGGGATTCTGCTCGGCTGGTCGCAGGACCCGGACATCCCACCGGCCGCGATCGTCACGGGGATCGCGCTCGCGGTGATCGCGGTGGTGGCCCACCTGACCGTCCGGGCCGCCGCCCCCGACGCCGACCCGACGCTGCTGCCGATCGCGTTCCTGCTCAACGGGCTCGGACTCGTGTTCGTCGGCCGGGTCGACCTCGCCACCGGGAGCGACCTCGCGGCGACCCAGACGGTCTGGACCGCCGTCTCCGTCGGCGTGGCCTGCGCGGTGCTGCTGTTCGTCCGCCGCGCCCGCGACCTCGCCAGGTTCCCCTACACCGTCGGGCTCGCTGCGCTCGTGCTGCTGCTGCTCCCGCTCGTCCCGGGTCTGTCCGCCGGGGTCATCAACGGCGCCCGCCTGTGGATCGACGTCGCGGGGATGCGCTTCCAGCCAGGCGAGCTCACGAAGCTGGCCATGGTGGTCTTCCTCGCCGCCTACCTCGAACGCAACCGCGCCCTGCTGTCGATCGCCACCCAGCGGGTCGGGCCGCTGCTGATGCCCGCGCCCCGCCACCTCGCACCGCTGCTCGCCGCCGCCGGCATGGCGCTCGTCGTGATGGCCGGCCTGCGCGACCTCGGGTCGGCCCTGCTGCTGTTCGGGGTGTTCATCGCGATGCTCTACGTCGCGACCGGGCGGCTCGCCTACCCGGCGCTCGGTGCGGTCGCGTTCGGCGTCGGCGCCTACCTCGCCTGGCTGCTGTTCCCGCACGTGCAGCGGCGCGTCGCCGTGTGGCTCGACCCGTGGGCGGACATCTCCGACGCCGGCTACCAGATCGCACAGAGCCTGTTCGCCATCGGCACCGGAGGGCTCACCGGGACCGGGCTCGGGCTCGGCCGGCCACAGGACGTGCCGTTCTCCGCGACCGACGCGATCTTCGTCGTGATCGGCGAGGAGCTCGGCCTGCTCGGGATGACCGCGGTGCTGCTGCTGTTCCTGCTGCTGACCTTCCGCGGGCTGAAGATCGCGATCACGGCGCGCGACGAGTTCGCGACGCTGCTGGCGACCGGGCTGACCGTCACGCTGGCGCTGCAGACGTTCGTGATCGTCGGCGGCCTGACGCGGCTGGTACCCCTCACCGGGGTCACGCTGCCGTTCGTGTCGTACGGCGGGTCCTCGCTGCTGTCCAACTACCTGCTCGTCGCGCTGCTGCTGCGCATCAGCGACGAGTCACGGGGCGCCGCGCTCGGGCGCGGGCTCGACCAGCGCCGCGTCCCGCAGGCGGCGCGCTCGTGAACCGCCAGCTGAAGCGCGTCGGTGTGGTGGTGCTGCTGCTGTTCGGTGCCCTGTTCGTCAACCTCAACGTGATCTCGCTGCTGCTCGCCGACGACCTCGCGACGCATCCCGCCAACCGACGCCTGATCGTCCGGGAGTACGCGATCGAGCGGGGACCGCTGATCGTCGGCGAGGAGGCGATCGCGCGCAGCGAGGAGACGGGCGGGGAGCTGCGCTTCCTGCGCAGCTACTCCGAGGGGCCCCGCTACGCCCACCTGACCGGGTACTACTCGGTGACCCTCCAGCGCTCGGGGCTCGAGGACGCCCTGAACGCGGACCTCACCGGCCGCCCCACCGAAGTGGTGGCGCAGAACCTCGGTGAGTTGATCGGTGCCCGCGACCGGCCGGGCAACGCAGTCCAGCTCACCATCGATCCGGCCGCGCAGGCCGCCGCGGAGCGGGCGCTCGGCGAACGCATCGGCGCGGTCGTCGCGATCGACCCGGTCACCGGCGCCGTGCTCGCGAGCTACTCGAACCCGACCTTCGACCCGAACCCGCTGTCGAGCCACGACCGGCAGGAGATCACCGACACCTGGCTGCCGCTGCGCGACGACCCGACCCAGCCGCTGCTCGACCGCACCCGCCAGGAGCGCTACCCGCCGGGGTCGGTGTTCAAGCTCGTCGTCGCCGCGGCCGCGCTCGAACGCGGCTTGCAGCCGGACAGCTCCTTCCCGGACGAGCTGGTTTACGACGTGCCGCAGACCACCAGCGACATCGGCAACTACGGCGGGGGGCTGTGCGCCGACGGCGACACGATCAGTCTCGCCGACGCCATGCGGGTGTCCTGCAACACGGTGTTCGCGCGGCTCGGCGTCGAGCTCGGAGCCGACGCGCTCGTCGAGCAGGCGGAGCGGTTCGGTTTCAACCGTGCGATCCCCTACGAGCTCGACGTCGTGCCGAGCCTCATCCCGGACGCCGACGATCTCGACCCGCCAGCGACCGCGCAGAGCTCGATCGGGCAGCGCGACGTCGCCGCCACGCCGATGCAGCTCGCCGTGGTCGCGGCGAGCATCGCGAACGGCGGTCAGCTCGTCCGCCCACACGTCGTGGCGGCGGTGCTCGACCCGTCCGGCCGCCGGTTGCGCGGCCCCGCGAGCGCCGCCTGGACCGGTCCGGGCCTGAACGGCGCTGCCATCGCGCCCCGCACGGCGGACCAGCTGCGCGACATGATGCTCGCGGTGGTCGACGCGGGCACCGGCACCCGCGCCCAGATCGATGGGGTCGAGGTGGGCGGCAAGACCGGCACGGCCGAGGTCCCGGACGGCCCGCCCGTGACCTGGTTCGCCGGTTTCGCCGATCAGCGCGTGGCGGTGGCCGTGGTCGTGCCCGGCGCGGTCGACGACGAGACCGGTGGGGGCGTGGCCGCGCCGATCGCCCGGGAGGTCATGGCGGCGGTCCTGGGCGCCGGCTCGTGACCGGCGACCTCACGCTCCGTACGTCGGTCCCCGGGGCCGGTCCGGCGCCGTTGGTAGGCTCGGACGTCGCTGCAGCACCCCCTGGAGGCCGCCGGTGACCGAAGGTCGCGTACTGGCAGGCCGCTACGAGCTCGGGAGCCAACTCGGGCGAGGGGGGATGGCCGTCGTCCACACCGCGGTCGACCTCTCCCTCGGTCGCGAGGTGGCGGTCAAGCTGCTGCTGGAGCGGTTCCGGGACGACGAGACGTTCACCCGGCGCTTCGCCGACGAGGCCCGGCACGTGGCCCGCCTCAACCACCCGAACATCGTCGCCGTCTACGACACGGGACAGGACCAGGGCCAGCCCTTCATCGTCATGGAGCTGGTGCGGGGCCGCTCGCTGCAGCAGGCGATCGCCGCCGGCGGGCTCACCGAGGACCGGGCGCTCGAGGTCGTCGGGGACGTGTGCGCCGCGCTCGCCTACGCCCACGACAACGGGCTCGTCCACCGCGACATCAAACCCGGCAACATCCTGCTGTCGGATGACGGTGCGGTGAAGGTGACCGACTTCGGCATCGCCCGCGCGGTCGACAAGGAGACGGTGACCCGCACCGCCTCGGTCCTCGGCACCGCCGCGTACCTCTCGCCGGAACAGGCGCAGGGCCGGGACGTCGACCCGCGCAGCGACCTGTACTCGCTCGGGGTCGTGCTCTACGAGGCGCTCACCGGTCAGCAGCCGTTCACCGGCGACACCCCCGTGACGGTCGCCTACCTGCATGTCCAGGAGCCGCCCCGCCCGCCCCGCGAGCTCGACGCGGGGATCTCGCCGGAGGCCGAGGCGGTCACGATGCGGGCGCTCGCGAAGAACCCGGCGAACCGCTACCAGTCGGCGACGGAGATGCGTGCAGACGTGCACAACGCACGGATCGGGCAGCCGGTCGTGGCGCCTGCGGTCCTCACCGACGAGGAGACCGCACTCCTGCAGCCGGCGGCGGCCACCCGTCAGATCCGCACCCACGAGCAGGAGCGCCGGCGCCGCGGCCTCGCCTACGTCGCCCTCGCCGTCGTCGCGCTGCTCGCGTTGCTCGGCCTCGGCTGGGCGCTGTTCAACCTGGTCGGGTCCGACGAGCCCCGATCGGTGCCGGTGCCGAACGTCGTTGGCCAGGAGCTGGACTTCGCGCTCGGCATGCTGGGCGAACGCGGGCTCGAGCAGGGGGCGATCGCCGAGCAGTTCTCCGACGACGTCGAGGAGGGCCGCGTCATCGCCCAGCGACCGTCGCCCGACACGATGGTCCCCGAGGGGACGGCGGTCGACCTCGTCGTCTCGGCGGGGCGCGAGCTCGTCACGGTCCCGCCGCTCGAGGGCTTGACCGAGAACGACGCCCTGCGCGAACTGCGGACCGCCGGGCTCGTCGGCCGCGTCACCCGCGAGAACAACCCGGACGTCGACGAGGGGCTGGTGATCACGGCCGACCCGCCCGCCGGACAGGAGGTCCCCGTCGGCTCGACCGTGGAGCTCCTGGTGAGCGACGGCGAGCAGCAGGTCCGCGTCCCGCCGGTCGTCAACCGTTCGGAGGCCGACGCGATCCTCGCGATCGAGGGCGCGCGCAACCTCGTCGCGGTCGTGGAGCGCGAGTTCAGCGCGGCCGTCGCCGAGGGCTTCGTGATCCGGCAGGCCCCAGGCGCCGGCGCGTTGGTCGCCATCGGCTCGACGGTGGAGATCGTCGTCAGCCGGGGTCGGGAGGCCGAACCGGAGACCGAACCGGAGACCGAACCGGAGACCGAACC
>SLMP01000113.1 GCA_007133465.1 Nitriliruptoraceae bacterium
CGCCGCCCTCGGGCGGGCCTGCGGGGTCCCCGACCTGATCGGCGCCGACGTCGGCGGCACCTCGACGGACGTGACGTTGGTGGAGGGCGGCCGGCCGGCCACCACCGCCGACGGCGCGGTCGACGGGCTGCCGTTCGCGGTCACCACCACCGACATCCACACGATCGGCGCGGGCGGGGGGTCGCTCGCGTGGCAGGACGCCGGCGGGGCGCTGCGGGTCGGGCCCCGCTCGGCCGGCGCCGAGCCCGGCCCCGCCTGCTACGGCCACGGCGGCACGGAGGCGACCGTCACCGATGCGAACGTCGTGCTCGGGCGCCTGGACCCGGAGGTGCGCCTCGGTGGGGCGCTACCCCTGCGCCCCGAGCTGGCCGAGCGCGCCGTGGCCGCACTCGGGGAGCGGCTCGGCCTCGACCCGGTCGCCTGCGCCGAGGGCATCGTCCGGGTCACCGATGCGCAGATGGTCACGGCGCTCCGGGTCGTGTCGGTCGAGCGGGGCCGTGACCCTCGTCGCTTCGCGCTCGTGCCGTTCGGCGGCGCCGGCCCGCTGCACCAGGCGGCGCTCGCAGAGGCACTCGGCAGTCCCGAGGTGCTGGTCCCGGCCCACCCCGGGGTCCTGTCCGCCCTCGGGCTGCTGGCCGCACCGGTGACCGTCGACCGGGCCCGCTCGGGGGTCCGCGACCTGGCCGCCACCTCGGCGTCGCGGTTGGGTGCCGGGTGGGACGCGCTGGAGACCGAGGCACGTGCGGTCCTCGCGGAACAGGACGTCCCGGTCGCGGTGGTCCGCCGCACCGTCGACCTGCGCTACCGCGGGCAAGCCTACGAGCTGGAGGTCGCCGCACCCGCAACCGCGGCGGACCCGCGCACCGAGGGAGCGGCGCGCGACGCGGCCCCCGATCCCGACGCCGAGACGCTCCGGCAGGCCTTCGACGCCGCCCACCACGACCGCTACGGCTACGCGCAGCCCGACCAGCCCGTCGAGCTCGTCACCTGGCGCGTGCGGGTCGAGGGGCACGCCCCGGAGGTCCCGCTCCCCCGGCTGACGGGCGGCGGCGACGTCGCCGCCGCCACGCTCGCCCACCGTCCGGTGGTCGTCGACGGCCGGCGTGTCGCCACCCCGATCGTGGACCGCTCGCGGCTCGGCGCCGGCGCCACGTTGCGGGGCCCGGCCGTCGTCGTCGGCTTGGACGCGACGGTCTGGGTGGCGCCGTGGCAGCGGGGCGAGGTCGACGAGCACGGGACCCTGCGACTGGTGGCACGCCCGTGAGCGTCGAGCCCGTGCGCGCCGGCGCCGCCGCCGTCGACCCCGTCACCCTCGAGGTGGTGCGCAACGCCCTCGTCGGCGCCGCGGAGGAGGCGGGTGCGGCGCTGCGCCGAACCGCCTACTCCCCCAACATCAAGGAGCGGGTCGACTGCTCCACGGCCGTGTTCGACGCCCAGGCGAGGATGGTCGCGCAGGCCGAGCACATCCCGGTCCACCTCGGTTCCATGCCGGCCTCCGTGGAGGCGGCGCTCGCGGCGTTCGCGTCGCTCGCGCCCGGCGACCAGGTGCTGGTCAGCGACCCGTACGCCGGCGGCACCCACCTGCCGGACTGGACGCTCGTCGCGCCGGTCCACGACGCGTCGGACGCGCTGCTCGGCTACGCGGCGAACCGCGCGCACCACTCCGACGTGGGCGGGGCGGCGCCGGGGTCGATGCCGGCCGGCGCGACGGAGATCTTCGCCGAGGGCCTGCGCATCCCGCCGGTGAAGCTGTACGTCGCCGGCGAGGAGGTCCGCGACCTCGTCGCGCTGCTGCTCGCCAACACCCGGACCCCGCGCGAGCGGCTGGGCGACCTGCGCGCGCAGGTCGGCGCGAACCACCTGGCGGCCGCGCGGCTGCGCGCGCTCGCCGCCGACCTCGGCGTCGACGGGCTGCGGGCGGCGATGGCCGCCACGCTCGATCACGCCGAACGGTCCGTTCGTGCGGCCCTGCAGGCGCTGCCGGACGGCACCTGGCACGCCGAGGACGTGCTGGACGACGACGGGACGGGCCGGACCGACATCGCGATCCGGGCGAGCGTCACGATCGCCGACGACCACCTCACGATGGACCTGACCGACAGCGACGCGCAGGTCCCCGGCAGCGTGAACGCCCCACGGGCGGTGACGGTGTCGGCCGCGATCTACGCGCTGCGCGCCGTGGTCGCCCCCGACGTGCCCGCCAACGACGGAGCCCTGCGGGCGCTGACGGTCCGGACGCGACCGGGCACCGTGGTCGACCCGCTCCCGCCGGCGGCGGTCGCGGCGGGCAACGTGGAGACCTCGCAGCGCATCGTCGACGTCCTGCTCCGGGCGCTCGCGGCCGCCGCCCCGGACCGGGTCCCCGCCGCCAGCCAGGGCACGATGAACAACACGCTGCTCGGCGGCACCGACCCGCGGACCGGCGAGCCGTTCACCTACTACGAGACGCTCGGTGGCGGCTGCGGCGCCGGCCCTTGGGGGCCGGGCACGTCGGGCACCCACTCGCACATGACCAACACCCGCAACACCCCGATCGAGGCGTTCGAGCTGGCCTACCCGCTGCGGGTCGTCGCCTACCGGCTGCGGGACGGGTCGGGCGGCGCCGGCGAGCACCGTGGCGGCGACGGCCTCGTCCGCATCCTCGAGGTGCACACCGACGACGCCACGGCGTCGCTGCTGACCGAACGCCGGGCGCGGGGCCCGTGGGGGCTGGCCGGCGGTGACGCCGGCGCCCCCGGCCGCAACCTGCTGGTCCGCGACGGCGACGAGCAGCCGCTGCCGGCGAAGACCACCCTGCGGCTGCAGCGCGGCGACCGGCTGGTGGTCGCGACCCCCGGCGGTGGGGGCTACGGCACGCCCGCACCGCCGGCCGGCGACGCGTACGTTGCGGGCGAGCCGACGACCTCGGGCGAGCCGACGACCTCGGCCGCGCCGACGACCTCCGCCTGACGATCACGAGGAGCTGCAGCATGAACGAACGTCTCCGGGCACTGGCCGATCACGGCGTCGCCGTCTGGGCCGATTCGATCGCGCGCGACTGGCTGGCGAACGGCGAACTGGAGCGGCTGCGGGACCGCGCCGGGGTCGTCGGCGTGACCTCGAACCCGACGATCTTCGAGACCGCCCTGGCCGCCGGCGACGCCTACGACGCCCAGCTCGCCGACCTGGCCGCGGAGGGACACGACGCCGCGACCATCTTCGAACGCCTCGCGCTGGACGACATCCGCCTCGCCGCGGAGCAGCTCGCCCCGGTCTACGCGCGCACCGACGGTCACGACGGCTACGTGTCCTTCGAGGTCCCGCCGAGCCTCGCCCGCGACACCGAGCGCACCGCCAGCGAGGCCGCCCGCATCGCCCACGCCGTCGACGTCCCGAACCTGCTGGTCAAGATCCCCGCGACCGAGGAGGGCCTGCCGGCGATCCGCCGCTCGATCGCGGACGGCGTCAGCGTCAACGTCACCCTGATCTTCTCGATCGACCGCTACCGCGACGTCGTCGAGGCCTACCTCGGTGGGCTCGAGGACCGGCTGGAGGCCGGCGGGTCGGTCCACGAGGTCGCGAGCGTCGCCTCGTTCTTCGTCAGCCGCGTCGACACGCTCCTCGACCCGCAGCTCGAGGCGATCGCCGCCGAGGGCGGCCCCCGCGCCGAGCTCGCCACGCAGCGCCTCGGCACCGCCGCGATCGACAACGCGAAGCTCGCCTACCAGGCGTGGCAGGCGCGGTTCGACGGCCCGCGGTGGGAAGCGCTCGCCGCCGCCGGCGCCCGCCCGCAGCGTTGCCTGTGGGCCTCCACCTCGACCAAGAACCCGGCCTACCGCGACGTCGTCTACTGCGAGGAACTGGTGGGCGCCGACACGGTCAACACGATGCCACTCCCCACGATCGAGGCGTTCGGCGACCACGGTGAGGTGCGCGGGCACACCGTGCTCGAGGACGTCGAGCGTGCGGAGCGCCTGTGGAGCGACCTCGCGGAGCTCGGCATCGACGAGGAGCAGGTCGGACAGCAGCTCGAGGACGAGGGCGTGGAGAAGTTCGCGGCGAGCGAGCGGTCCGTGCTCGACACCGTCGAGGCAGCCCGCAGGGCGGCGCTGGACTGAGCCGCGCACGCCGCGGCCGGCCACCGTCCGACGGCTGACGAACGGCCGTCAGCCCTCCGAGGCCAGCACCTCCTGCGCGTACGACCGGGCGTCCTCGAGCCGGTCCGCGTCCACGAACACCCGGACCCCCCAGGTCGACGCGTCGAGCCAGCGCACGAGCGACCCGGACCCCTTGTGCCACCAGACGATGCCGGCCGCGTCCAACCGCGCCGCCAGGGCCGCGGCCTGCCCGTCGGTGAACTGCCCGAGCAGCACCGTGCGCATCGTCGGCCCCCCATCAGCTGCCGCTCACGCTAGCGTCGTGACGTGGGTCCGTCGCCGGGGAGCGGCGTCGGCGGAGGCGTCGGCAGGGGCGTCGGCTCGGACGCGGGAGGCGCGGGCGCGTGAGCGAGGCAGGCCAGCACCGCTACGAGGCGGGGCGCCACCGCACCCTGCCGGTCAGCACCTACGTCGGCTACGCCGTCGGCTCGGTCGGCACCGGCGTGTTCTCGACCGTGCCGGGGCTGCTGCTGCTGACCTTCATGGTGCGTCAGCTGCAGGTGCCGGCCGCGATCGCCGGCCTGGTGATCCTGGTCCCGCGGCTGTGGGACGTCGTCACCGACCCGCTGGCGGGGTCGCTGTCGGACCGGACCCGCACGCGGTGGGGTGCGCGCCGGCCGTGGCTGCTCGCCGGCGCGGCGACGATGCCGATCGCGTTCGCACTGCTCTTCCGGGTGCCGGAGGCGTCGGGGACCGAGGCGGCGCTCTACGTGCTCGCCATCTACATCGTCGGGACCACCACCTTCACCGTCTTCCAGGTGCCGTACGTCTCGATGCTGGCGGAGATGACCGAGGACTACCACGAGCGCACCACCATCATGTCGTGGCGGATCGCGCTGTTGACGGTCGGCATCCTCGTCGGCGGGGCCGCCGCACCCGAGGTCGTCGCGGCCGGCGGCGGCGGCCGGGACGGCTACGCGCTGATGGGCATCGTGATCGGCGCGGTGCTGTTCCTGGCGCTGATCGGCACGTTCCTCGGCACCCGCCGCGTGCCGATCGTCACCCCGCAACCGATCACCGCACCGTTCCGCGAGCAGCTGCGCGCTGCCGCCGGCAACCGGCCGTTCTTCCGCCTGCTCGCCTGCTTCCTCGTGCAGGCGCTCGGCGTCGGAGCGATGCTGGCCGGCGTCGACTTCTTCGCCGCGTACGTCCTCGAGGACGAGAGCCAGACCACCTTCCTGTTCGCCTTCCTGGTCGGGCCGGCGCTCGTCACGATGCCGCTGTGGGTCTGGGTCGGCCACCGCTTCGGCAAGCTGACCGGGTACGTCGCCTGCTCGGTGATCTTCGCCGTCGGCGCGGTGTCGCTGTTGTCCGCCTCCCCGGACCGCCTGTGGCTCGTCTACCTCCAGGTGTTCGTGATGGGCAGCGCCTACGCCGGCACGCAGATGTTCCCGTTCGCGATGCTGCCGGACACCATCAGCGCCGACACGGCCCGCACGGGGCTGCGGCGGGCCGGCGCCTACACCGGGGTGTGGACCGCCGGGGAGAAGGCCGGGTTCGCGGTCGGACCGGCGCTGTTCGCCGGCGTCCTCGCGATCACCGGCTTCATCGAGACCGAGAGCGGCGCGATCGTCGACCAGCCGGCGGCCGCGCTCACCGGGCTCACCCTCGGCTTCACCGTGCTCCCGGCCGCGCTCATCCTGCTCGGCCTCGCGTTCGTCCGCGGCTACGACCTCGACGAGGACGCGGTCGCCGCGCTCCACCTCGACCCGGAGGCTGCTCCGTGACCACCCCCGCCACCTCCCCGCCGCTGCTCCCCGCGCAGGGGCTGCCCGAGGATGAACTGTTCGCCCGGCTCGAGACCTTCCGGGAGCACGACCTCGCGACCCGCGGCGGGCGGACGTGGGCCTACGTCTACGACACGGGCCGCGCGGAGATCGACCGCATCGCGGAGCGCGCCTACGTGGCGTTCCTGCACGAGAACGGCCTGGACCCGACCGTGTTCCCGTCGCTGCTCGGCCTGGAGAACGAGGTGGTCGCGATCGCCCTCGCGCACCTCGGCGGCGGGCCGGACGGGGTCGGCAGCTTCACGAGCGGCGGCACGGAGTCGTGCATGCTGGCGATCAAGGCCGCCCGCGACCGGGCCCGGTCGCGGCGGACCATCGGCCGCGGCAACCTGGTCCTGCCCTGCACGGCCCACGCGGCGTTCCACAAGGCGGCCCGCTACTTCGACCTCGACACCCGGGTGGTCGATGTCGACCCGGTGACCTTCAAGGCGGACGTCGACGCGGTCGCGGCGGCGATCGACGACGACACGGTGGCGATCGTCGGCTCCGCGCCGTCCTACGCGCACGGGGTCCTCGACCCGATCGAGGCACTCGGGCGACTGGCGCTCGAACGCGACGTGTGGCTGCACGTCGACGCGTGCGTCGGCGGCTGGCTGCTGCCGTACCTGCGCCGGCTCGGGCGCGAGGTCGCCCCGTTCGACCTGTCCGTTCCTGGCGTCACCTCGCTGTCGGTCGACCTGCACAAGTACGCGTACTGCCCGAAGGGCGCGTCGCTGGTGCTCTACCGCGACCGTGAGGCACGCCGACACCAGCTGTTCGCGTGCGCCGACTGGACCGGCTACACGGTGATCAACCCGACGATCCAGTCGAGCAAGACGGGTGGGGCGATCGCCGCCGCGTGGGCGACGCTGCACCACGTCGGCGACGACGGCTACCTCGACATCGCCCGGCGCACCCAGGACGCCACCCAGCAGCTGGTCGCCGGCATCGACGCGATCGACGGGTTGGAGGTGCTCGGGGCGCCGGAGATGACGATGGTCGCCGCGCAGGCGGAGGGGTTCGACGTCTTCGAGGTGATCGACCTGATGAAGGACCGGCGCTGGTACGTGCAGCCGCAGCTGTCCTACGGGCCCTCGCCGGCGAACGTCCACTTCTCGGTGACGGCCACCTCGCTGGAGGTGGTGGCGCCGATGCTCGAGGACCTGGCCGACTGCGTCGCGATCGCGCGCGAGACGCCGGCCGACCCCGGACGTGACGGGCTGCTGGCGGCCTTGCGCGACCTCGACCCCGCCGCGTTCACGCCGGAGATGTACGGGCAGATGCTGGCGATGGCGGGGCTCGGCGGTGGCGCGCAGCTGCCGGAGCGGATGGCGGAGATCAACGCGATCATGGACGCGCTGCCGCCGGCCCTGAAGGAGCAGTTGCTGGTCGCGTTCCTCAACGACCTGTTCGTGCCGGCGCGACCGGCGCCGGACGGGGCGCCGAGCGACGACGCCTGACCGCCGTCAGGCGGGCGGGGGCTCCGTGCCATCCGCGGCCAGCCGCCAGACCCGCCCGCACGCGCGGTCGGTGGCCGGCAGCCGGAGGCGGGCACGCTGCGCGGTGAGGTCGGGGTGGTCCAGCAGCGCCCGCGCGCCGGCGGCCTCGAGCACCGCCGCGTCGAGGTCGACGGCGGGCGCCGCGGCCCGGGTGAGCGCGACCAGGACCCGCTCGTCGGGATGGGCGCGGAGGAACACGATCACGTCGTCGTCGAGGTGGAGCCAACGTGTCCCGCCGCGTCGCAGCGCCACGGACGCTCGGCGCAGCCGGATCAGCCGACGGGTCAGCGCGAGCGTCGCGGGGTCCCACCGCTCCGGGTGGTCCCACGGCATCGGCTGCCGGGTGGCCGTGTCGGGCGCACCGTCGGGCCCGACGTCCGCGCCGAGCCCGAGCTCGTCGCCGTAGAACACCGACGGGATCCCCACGGCCGTGAGCAGCCAGACGAGCCCGACGTGGCGGCGGTCACGGTCGCCGGCGACGTGCGCCCACCTCGCGGTGTCGTGGGAGCCGAGCAGGTTCATCCCGTGGATCACGCTGCGCCAGGGCAGCTGCCCGCGGAAGAGGTCCATCGTCAGCGCCGTGGTCACGCCGCCACGCCGGCGGAGCGGGCCCGGCGAGCCGAACAGCCGGACGGCGCGCGCCGGATCGGCGAGCCAGGTCCACACGGGTCGGGTGAAGCCGCTGTAGTCCATCGTCCCGTGCCAGCCGGTGCCCTGGAGGTCGGCGGTGGCGTCGTGGCAGTGCTCGGCCAGCAGGTAGGCGTCGTCGCGCACCGACCGCAGGGTCGCGAGCAACGTGGCCTGCAGCTCCCCCGTGAGATCCGTCCCGCCGAGCCGGCCCGCCATGTTGGCGGCGTCGATCCGCCACCCGTCGAGCTCGAAGGGTGCGCGCAGGTAGCGGGCAGCGACCGACCCCGGGCCGGCGTACAGCCGCCGGCGCAGCTCCGGGTCGCGATGGTCGAACTTCGGCAGGCTCGGCACGTCGTTCCAGGCGTGGTAGCCGTCCGGGTGGTCCGTGAACAGGTAGAACCCGGCCTCCGGCGCGTCGGGGTCGGCCTGCGCGGCGAGGAACCAGGGGTGGTCGGAGCCGGAGTGGTTGAGGGTGAGGTCGCCGATCAGCGCGAGCCCGCGGTCGTGCAGGGTGCGTGCCAGGGCGGCCAGCGCGTCGTCGCCACCGAGGAACGGGTCCACCGTGTCGAAGCTGATCGCGTTGTAGCGGTGGTTCGACCGCGCCGGGAACACGGGCGTGAGGTAGATCCCGCTGACCCCGAGATCCAGGAGGTGGTCGACGTGCGCCGCGATGCCGGGCAGGTCGCCGCCGTAGAGCTGCCGCATCGCGGCGGGGCCGCGGGTGGCGACCGGGTCGTCCCAGGCGGCGGGGAGCGCCCAGGCGGGCCACACCTCGCTGGCACCCGCGCGGGCGAACCGGTCCGGGAAGATCTGGTAGAGGACCGCATCGGCTGCCCACGCCGGCGGGAGCGGCGCAGCGACCAGCGCGAAGTCCCAGGTGTCGGGGACGTCGTGCTCGAGCCAGCCGCGCTGGGTCAGCCACCCCGAGCGTCGCGGCCCGTCGAGGTGGAAGCGGTAGCGCTGCACCGGGTCGACCTGCGGGACGGCGACCTCCCACCGGTCGACGGCCGGGCCGCGGTGCACCCGCTGGGCGGGATGCAGGTGCGGTTCGCCGTCGTCGACCGCGCGCAGCACGACCTCCTCGACCTCGGCGGCGTGCGGCACCGTGACCCCGACCACCGTGGCGGTCCCGAGCGCGGGGGCGGCCACGACCTGGCCCGCCGCCGTCGCGACGTGCGCCGGGGACCCGTCGTGGTGGGGGGCGAGGAGCTCCCCGGGCACGTCGCTATCCCTTCGCGGCCCCTGCGGTCAGCCCGGAGACGATGTAGCGCTGGAGGAACAGGAAGAGCAGCAGCGTCGGCAGCGAGCCGATCAGCGCGCCGGCCGCGAACGGGCCCCAGCGCTGTGCGAAGGCGTCACCGATGAAGCGGGTCAGCCCGGTCGCGAGCGTCTGGTTCGCGTCGGCCTGCCCGAGCAGGACGCTCGCGAGCACGAACTCGTTGAACAGGGTGATGAACGACAGCAGCCCGGCGACGACCAGGATCGGCAGCGCCAGCGGCAGGATGATCTTGACGAAGATCTGCCCGTGCGTGGCGCCGTCCACCTTGGCGGACTCGTCGAGTTCCCGGGGGATCGTGTCGAAGAACCCCTTCATCAGCCAGGTGTTCGCCCCCAGCGCGCCGCCGAGGTAGACGAGGAACAGCCCGAGCAGCGTGCCGAACCCGATCGCCGGGAAGTACTGCCCGATGTTGACCAGCATCAGGAAGATGGCCACGTTCGCGAGCAGCTGGGGGAACATCTGGACGAGCAGGATCGTGAGCAGCCCCACGCGCCGTCCGGCGAAGCGCAGGCGCGCGAACGCGTACGCCGCCATGGCGGACAGGAACATGTTGACGATCGCCGCGCCGCCGGCGACGAGCAGCGAGTTGCGCAGCCACGTCCAGAAGAAGGTCTCGTTGAGCGCCGCGAAGTTGTCGAAGGTGATGTCGCGCGGCACCATCTGCGAACCCTGCAGGGTCGAGGTCGGCGACAGGGCGGCGAGCAGCACGAAGTAGGCCGGCATGAGGGCGAAGGCGATGCCGACGAGCCCGACGAGGTAGCGCCAGCCGACGTAGCGCCACCAGCGCGCGCCCTTCGGCCCCTGCTGCTTGTAGTCGAACGTGGGGGGCGCGGCGTCGGAGATCTCGGTACCGCCGGCCTGCTGCGGGTTGAGGGCCATCAGTTGATCTCCTCCAGCGTCGCCGTCCGCCTGAACCCGATGTAGCTGAAGATCGCGACCAGGAAGAAGATGATCGTCGAGATCGCTGCGGCGAGCCCGTAGTCCGGGCGGGCCGCTTCGAACGCCAAGCGGTAGCTGAAGCTGATCAGGATGTCGGTGTGGCCGACGGGGATCGGCGCGCCGAAGATCGGCGGCCCGCCACCGGTGAGCAGGTAGACGGTGTTGAAGTTGTTGAAGTTGAACGCGAAGGAGGCGATCAGCAGCGGACCGACCGCGACCAGCAGCAGCGGCAAGGTGATCTGGCGGAACGTCTGCCACCCGGAGGCGCCATCGACGTTGGCCGCTTCCTTGACCTCCGAGGGGATCGCCTGCAGCGCGCCGGTGGTGATGAGGAACATGTAGCCGAAGCCGAGCCACGTGTTGACGAGCACCACCGAGAACTTCGGCAACGCCCCGGCGTAGGCCTGGCTGGTCAGCCACGGGATGTTGGTGCCGAGCATCCGGTTGATCTGCCCGAAGCTCGTGTTCATGAGACCCTGCCAGATGAGCGCGGTCATGAACGACGGCAGCGCGTACGGGATCAACAGCAGCGACCGGGTGGTCCGCCGCAGCTTCAGGCGCTTGTCGTCGAGCGCGAGTGCCAGCCCGAGTCCGACCACGAACGAGAAGAGCACCGTCAGGATCGCGAAGGCGAAGGTCCACAGGAAGACCCGGATGAACGGCCCCTGGATCGCCGGGGAGGTCAGCACCCGCTGGTAGTTCGAGAACCCGACGACCACCGGGAACCCGGCGCGCAGGGTGCTGCCGTCCTCGGCAGTGAAGGTGCCCTGGATCGGCTCGTAGACGGTCCCATCCGTGGTGTCGACGAGGTTGCCGGTGGCCTCGTCGTACTCGAGCGCCTGCACCGCCGCCGCCGCGGAGTTGAAGGTCTGGACGCTGATCGCGTCGGCCTGCACACCCTCCGCGAGCTCGCCCTCCTCGACCGGGATCGACAGCGCGAGGACCTCGTCCTGCCGGTCCTGCGCGATGCGCAGCGGCAACACCTCGAAGCGCCCGTCGACGACGCGCTCCGCTCCCTCGCCCTCGATCTGGGCCTCGGTGATCGACTCGAGTCCGTCCTCGGAGCCGAGGAACAGCTCGCCGTCGGGATCGGTCAGCAGCAGGGCGAGCTCGCCGGCCTCCGGGCTGCCGGCCTCGACCAGCGGCACCGAGGCGTAGCGGGTCGCGCCCTCCGGGACGCTGACCGAATCCCGCAGGTTGCGGTCGATCGCCTGCTCCTGGGTGAGGTTGTTGCCGGGCCGGTAGTTCGTGAAACCGATGTAGCCGGTGTAGAGCACCGGGTACACCTGGAAGACCAGCAGCACGAGCGTGCCCGGGATCAGGAACTTCAGGGGCACGCGGTAACGCGACAGGTAGATGAAGTCGAGCGCCGCGGTGGCGATCGTCACGACGGCGATCGGCAGCCAGGCGCCGAACGGCAGCAGCGTCAGGACGGCGTAGAGCCAGCCGGCGTTGACGACGCCGAGGAAGATCAGCTTGCCGACGAACCCGATGAGGCTGCCGGACCCCAGCCGTTCGGCGAGCTTGTCCGCGTACGTCCCCGGGGGGCGCGACGGGCCACCCGCCTTGCCTGCTCGGGTGGTGAGGTCCGGTTCGCTCGACATGGCCAGGACACCCCTGCCGTGGCGACGCGCGGGGGACGTCGCCTCGCGACCCGAACCCTAGTCGTTCCGTGCGCCGCGGCAAGGGGAAGGGGTGGCGCCAGACGCGCCACCCCTTCGAGGTGCGACGGGGGTCCTCCCGGGCGTCACCGCCCGGAGGAACCCGCCGCGTGGATCACAGACCGATCAGCTCACGGACCTGGTCGGCGGCCTCCTCGAAGGCCTCGGCCGGGTCGACACCCTGGAAGATGTTGGTGTAGCCATCCTGCCAGGCCGTCCAGACCGAACCCATCTCCGGGATCGCGGGCATCGGGAAGCCGGTCTCGCCGGCCTCACCGAAGCCGGCGACGATCTCGTCGTCGGCGACCTGCTCGAACGCGCTGATCATCGCCGGGATGCGCGGGTTGGCCTCGTACATCTCGAGCTGCGCTTCCTCGGTGCCCATGAAGTCGAGCACGAAGGTGCGGGCCGCGAGCTCGTTCTCCGCGAAGGCGGAGATGAAGAAGCCCTGGACGCCGACGAACGGGCCGGCCGGGTTGCCGTCGACGGTCGGCAGCGGCTCGACGGTGTACTCGACGTCCTCGAAGTCCGGCAGCGCCCACGGGCCGGTGATGGCGAACGGCGTGCGACCGTTGGCGAACGAGTCGATCATGACGTCGTAGCTGACGTCCTGGTTGACGAAGCCGCTGTCCGCCATCTCACCGAACAGCTCGGCCGCGCGCAGCCCACCCTCGGAGTCGATGCCGACGTCGTCGGCGTCGTAGGAGCCGTCCTCGTTCTGCGCGAAGACGTAGCCGCCGGCGCCGGTGACGACCCAGTAGTTGTGGTAAACGTCGGCCGGGTCCTGCTGCCAGCCGACGGCGATGTCCGCGTCGCCGTCCTCGACGGCGGCGTTGCCGACCTCGATCATGTCCTCGAGCGTCTCAGGACGCTCGGGGGCCAGCTCGGTGTTGCGGACGAGCGCGATGTTCTCCGTGCCGTACGGCAGCCCGTAGTTGGTGCCGTCGAAGCTGAAGGCCTGCACGGCGACGTCGAAGTACTGGTCCTCCGCGCCGGCGAGGTCGAGCGGGGCGACCACACCGGAGGCGACCAGACCGCCGAGCCAGTCGTGCGCGCCGACGAAGATGTCCGGCCCCTCGCCCGCGGGTGCCTGCTGGATGACGTTGTCGTCGATGTCGTCGAAGGCGACCTCCTGGACGACGACCGAGAGGCCCTGCTCGTCCTCGAAGCGCTGGGCGAACTCCTCCAGCACGGGACGGCGGGTGTCGTCGGCCCAGATCACGAGGTCGGCGTCGGCACGCTCGACGGCGGCCTCCTCCTCGGTCTCACCGTTCTCGTCGGTCTCCTCGGTGACCTCGTCGGTCTCCTCGGTGACCTCCTCGGTCTCCTCCGTGGTGACGTCGGTCTCCTCGGTGGTGACGTCGTCGGTCGTGTCAGTGTCGTTGTCGCCGCAGGCCGTGAGGACCAATGCGGCGATCGGAACGACGGCGAGCCACTTCTTCCTGCTCATGCGTCGGTTCTCCCTGCCATGGGGGGTTGCTGGGGGGTTGCGACGGGACGCGGGAGCGCACCCCTGCCGTACTACCAAGGTAGCAAGTCGTTCCGGGAAGGTGAAGGGATTTCCGGAAACTCTTGCAATCGGGGGCCGCACAACTATCCTCGAGGTCGTGAGACCACGCCTGCGACACGTGGCTGAGCTCGCTGGCGTCAGCCAGGCGACCGTCAGCCGCGTCCTGAACGGACGCGCGGGGGTCGCGGAATCGACCCGGCGCGAGGTCCTGCGTGCGCTGCATCAGCTCGGCTACGAACCGGTCGGCGTCGGCAAGGCCCGCCGCACGGGACTCGTCGGGCTGATCGTGCCGGAGCTCGACAACCCGGTCTTCCCCCGGTTCGCGCAGGCGATCGAGAACTCGCTGGCCGCCGAGGGCCTGACGACCGTGTTGTGCACCTCCACCCCGTCGGGGATGGGCGAGTCGGACTACCTCGACGTCCTGGTCGACCACGCGGTCACGGGGATCGTCATCGTCTCCGGGGAGCACGCCGACACCAGCGCCGACCAGGGCCGCTACCTCGACCTCTCGGCACGCCACCTGCCGACCGTGGTGGTCAACGGCACGCGCCCGGAGCTCGGGCTGCCGTCGGTCACCGTCGACCACGTCGCCGCCGGACAGCAGGCCGTGCGCCACCTCGCCGCCCTCGGCCACACGCGTATCGGGCTCGCCGTCGGACCGCGCCGCTACGTGCCGTCGATCGGACTGGTCGAGGGCTACCTCGCCGGGCTCGCCACCGCCGGGCTCGTCGCGGACGAGTCGCTGGTGAGCGAGACCCTCTACGGCATCGAGGGCGGCCACGTCGCCGGCGCCCGGCTGCTCGACCGGCGGGTGACCGGCATCGTCTGCGCCAGCGACCGGATGGCCTACGGCGTGATGCGGGCCGCACGCGAGGTCGACCTGCGGGTCCCCGACGATGTGTCGGTGGTCGGGTTCGACGACGCCGGCCCGAACGCCTACGTCGAGCCGCCGCTCACCGCGGTCCAGCAACCGTTCGAGCGCATGGCGGCGGCGATCGTCCGCCTGTTGACGGAGGCGATCGCCGAGCCGTCCACGCCACCCTCGGCGCTGCGCTTCCGGCCCGAGCTCGTGGTCCGCGCCTCGACCGCTCCTGCACCCGACCGGGCCGTGGTCGTCCGCACGCAGGTGGCGCAGCAGGCCTGAGCGACGCGGGGTGCCGCGGGCACGTGCTCGCGTCCTCGCCGCCCGGGTCCTCGCCGCCCGGGCGGCTCGGATCAGTGGCCGACGACCGCGCCCTCGCAGCGCGGGTCCGACCCGCCCGCGTAGCCCGCCGGCGCAACCGCGATCGCGTGGGCGTGACCGGCCAGGTGGTCGTCGGCGGCGAGGTCGCGCACCACGTGCCCGCGGGCGCGCAACCCGTCGACGACCGCGGCCGCCGCCGGGGCCTCGATCGCGACGCTGCCGTCGGTGACGTCGACGACGAACCGCGCGGCGTCGATCGCGGCCTGCACGTCCGCGCCGCGGTCGACCAGGTGGCCGAGCAGCTGCACGTGCGTCTGCGGCTGCCCGTCGCCGCCCATCGTGCCGAACACGAGCCACGGTGCACCGTCCCGCAGCGCCAGCGCCGGGATCAACGTGTGCATCGGGCGCCGGCCGGGGGCGATCACGGCGGGGTCGTCGGGGTCCAGGCTGAAGTGCGCCCCACGGTCGTGCAGCCCGATCCCGGTGCCGGGGACCACGACACCGGAGCCGAAGCCGACGAAGTTCGACTGGATCAGGCTGACGAGCAGCCCATCGCGGTCGGCCGCGCAGAGGTAGGCCGTGCCGCCGGGGGCCGGTCGCACCGGCGGCCAGTCACCGGCGGCGTCCGGGTCGATCGACGCGGCGATCGCGCGGAGGCGGGCCGGGGCGAGCAACTCGTCCGGTCGCGTCCGCATCGCACGCGGGTCCGCGAGGTGGTCCTGGCGGTCGCCGAGTGCCGCACGGACCACCTCGACCTGCAGGTGCAGCGCGAGCGCCGGGTCGTCGGGCAGCGGGCCGAGGGCATCGAGTGCGCCGAGTGCGGTCAGTGCCGTCACCCCCTGGGTCGGAGGCGGCAGCTCGAGGACCTCGACGTCGCGGTAACGGCCGGTGAGGGGGGTGGCCTCCTCGACGGTGTGGGCGGCGAGGTCGGCGGCGGTCATCGTCGAGCCGTGCGCCTGGAGCGTGGCGACGATGCGCTCGCCGATGTGGCCGCGGTAGAGGGCGTCGGGGCCGTCGGTGGCGATCGCCTCGAGCGTGGCGGCGAGGTCGCGCTGGGCGAAGCGCTCGCCGGCGTGCATGCGCCCGTAGTGCTCGGACCAGCCGGGTTGGTCGGTGAGGTGGGGGCGGGCGCGGTCGACGTGAGCGGCGCCGTGCGGAGAGACCGGGAAACCGTCGCGGGCGAGGCCGAGAGCCGCGGCCGCGACGGAGGCGAACGAGCGGCGGCCCCAGCGCTCCAGCAGGTGGGCCCAGCCGGCGACGGCGCCGGGGACGGTGACCGGCAGCGCCCCGAAGGTCGGCATCCCATCGGTGCCGGGCAGCGAGCGGGACGCATCGCCGTGGCCGGCGGCGATCGCGTCGCGGATCGCCCCGGGGGTGGCGCCGGCGGGGGCGGCGCCGACGCTGAGGACGCCGGTGGCCTCGCCGTCCCACACGATCGCGAGCAGGTCCCCGCCGACCCCGCAGTGGTAGGGCGTGACGACGGCGAGGACCAGGTTGGCGGCGACCGCGGCGTCGACGGCGTTGCCACCGTCGACGAGCACGGCCTGGCCGGCGGCGGAGGCGAGGTGGTGGGGCGAGGCGACGCAGCCGTTCGGGAACCAGCGGGCGGACACGGGACCCTCCGTCGGTCGCGGGTCGGTCGCGGATCGAGTCGGGGCCGACGCTACCCGCGCGTGTCCTAGCCTCGTCGCCCCGACGGCCGGGACCGCGTGCTGCGGCGGAGGCGAGCGGATGGCGGACCACCTCGATGTCGCCGTGATCGGTGGCGGCATCGTCGGGCTCGCGGCCGCCTTCCAGCTGCTGCAGGCGCGGCCGGGCCTGCGGGTCGCGGTGCTGGAGCGGGAGTCGGCCGTCGGCCAGCACCAGTCGTCGCGCAACTCCGGGGTGTTGCACGCGGGGTTGTACTACCCGCCGGGGTCGGCGAAGGCCCGGTTCAGCCGGGCGGGCAAGACGGCGATGGAACGCTTCTGCGCCGAGCACGGCGTGCCCGTCGCGCGGACCGGCAAGGTGGTGGTCGCCGTCGACCGCCGGGAGCTGCCGGGGCTGGCGGCGCTCGAGCAGCGGGCGCGCACCAACGGCGTCCCGGTCGCGCGGCTGGACGCCGACGGGCTGCGAGAGCGCGAGCCGCACGTGGTCGGGGTCGCGGGGCTGTGGTCGCCGGAGACCGCGGTGACCGACTTCGGGGCGGTGTGCCAGGCGCTCGCGCGGGCCGTCCGCGCGGCGGGGGGTGAGGTCCGCACGGGCGTCGAGGTGGTGGGGCTCGACGACCGCCCGTCCGCCGTCCGGATCACGACCACCGCAGGGGACGTGGCTGCCCGAGCGGCCGTCGCCTGCGCCGGCCTGCAGGCGGACCGGCTCGCAGCGATGGCGGGCGACCCGCCCGCCGAGCAGGTGGTGCCGTTCCGCGGGGCGTGGCTCGAGCTGCGGCCGGGTCTGCGCCACCTCGTGCGCGGCAACGTCTACCCGGTGCCGGCCGGCGGGTTGCCCTTCCTCGGGGTGCACCTCACGCGCCGGATCGACGGGCGGGTGTGGATCGGGCCGAACGCGGTGCTGGCCGGCGCCCGGGAGGGGACGCGGCCGTGGTCGCTGTCGGGTCGGGACCTGATCGAGGTGATCCGGTTCGGTGGGACGTGGCGGCTGGCTCGCCGCCACCTCGGGGTCGCGGTCGGCGAGGTGTGGCGCGACCGGGTGCTGCGGGCGACGGTCCGGGCGGTCCAGCGCTACGTGCCGGCGATCGGGCTGCGTGACGTGCGGCGTGGCCCGTGGGGGGTGCGAGCGCAGTTGGTGGCCCCGGACGGGACGCTCGTGGACGACTTCACGATCCGGGCGTCGGGACGGGTGCTGCACGTGCTGAACGCCCCGTCGCCGGCGGCGACGTCGGCGTTGGCCATCGGGGAGGACCTGGCGGGGCGGGTGCTGGGACGGCTGGACGGATAGGGCGCATCCGCGCGGGTACGCGGGGCAGGCGTCGGACCTGGACGCGCGTTCGGGCGCCGGGTGTGGACGACGAACGGTGATGTCACACCCCCGACGTATCGTCGACGTCATCATCCCAGCGAGCGGCTGGGGCTCGGACCCGGGGGCGGGAGAGCGAGCGCGGCGTGACGTCACGCCGGTGCGACGCAGACACCTACCGCACCGCCATCGAGGACCCGCAGGTCCGCACGATGGCCGACCTGTGTCGTCGCCTGGGCGTGGTCCCGCGCGGCGCCAACTACGGAACAGTGCGGGTGTTCGGCTTGCGCCTCGGGATCGACGCGGACCACCTCCTGGCGTGGCGTCGGCTCGGGTGCTCGGACGAGGCGCTGCGGGACGCAGCGGAGGATGCGACCTCCGTGAACGAGGTGTTGCGCCGCCTCGGTCTCCGCTGCAACACCGAGCCTCGCGCCGTCGTGCGGCGACAGATGGAGCTGCTCGCGCTGCCGATCGTGGCGCATCTCCCCTCCGTCACGAAACGCCGCGTGCCCATCGATCCGGCGAAGCGGCGGACCTACACCGACGCAGACCTGCGACGCGCCCTCGCTGACCCGGCCGTCGGGGGGTTCCCTGAGCTGTGTGCAGCTGTCGGCCTGGCGTCGGGATCCAAGGCTCACGATCGGCTGCGGCGACACGCCGAACAGCTCGGGTTGGCCATCCCAACGTCCTGGTCGCGACCTGGACCTCGATCTGAGGCTCCACTGTTCCCGGAAGACGCGTTCCGCGACGCCGTCGCGGCCTCGCTCACGCTGGCTCAGGCGATCATCGCGATGGGGCAGATCCCGTCATCCCGCACGTACCAACGGGCACTGCGGAGCTTGAGGGCCTACGGCATCGATCGCAGCCATCATGACCCCGTCCATGGCCGGCGCAACCCTCTGCGACTGAGCGACGACGAGTACTTCATCGTCGACTGCCTCCGTCAAGGGAAGGAGAGCAAGAAGCGGCTCATCGCCCGCGGCGTCCCGGCCTGTTGCTCGATCTGCGGGCGCAGCGAGTGGGACGGCCGGCCGATCCCGCTGGAGGTGGACCACATCAACGGCGACCGCACCGACAACCGGCGCATCAACCTCCGGCTCGTCGACCCCTGCTGCCATGCCTTCACGCCCACCTACCGTGGACGGAACATCGGCCGCAGCAACCGTTGAGGCCTCGCGCATCCGACGCCATGCTGCCTGCCACGAGCGCCTCACGGCTCTACAATCCCGAGCAGTCGGCCGCAGACGGCGATCCACCTGGCGGCCGACAGCTGGCCGGAGTAGCCCAATTGGCAGAGGCGGGCGGCCTAAACCCGCTCCAGTGAGGGTTCGAGCCCCTCCTCCGGCACGCCGAGGCGCCTGGCCACGAGTTGCCCGAATGCCTCAGTCGGCGCTCGGCAGCTCGCCCTGGTCCGGGGTGCCGGCGTCCGTCGCGTGCGCCTCCGCCGTCAGCCGCACCAACGGCCCGCGACCGAACAGCCCGTCCGGCGCCACCTCGACCCCGACGGCACGCCACGCCGCCGGCGGGATCCCGAGGTCGGCGAGGTACAGGTCGCCGACGTAGGGGTGGACGACCGCCTCGCGCAGGCCGTGGGTCGGCAGCCCGAGGGCGACCGTGACGTCCGCGGAGACGCACGGCCCGCGCAACCCGTCGTCGGCCGCCAGACCGGTGGGCAGTTCGAGCGCGACGACGGGGACGTCGTGGCGGCGCAGCCAGCTGGCTGCCCTGGCCGGCAGGTCCTGCAGCGGCGGGTCCGTCCCGATGCCGAGCATGGCGTCGACGACGACCTCGCCTGGTGCGACGTCATCGGTGAGCCCGCCCGCCGGCAAGGGCATGACCTGCACGCCGGCGTCGCGCAGCCCGCGTACCTGCTCGGGGAAGCGGGGCGAGCCGACGGTCACGGCCTCGACCTGTGCACCGCCGGTGGCGAGCAGGCGGGCCGCAGCCAGACCCGCCGCGCCGTTGGACGAGTCACCCGCGAGCACGGTCACGGTGAGGTCGGTCACCTCGCCCCCACGCATCCGACGCACCGCGTGCGCCACGGCCCGGCCCGCCTGCTCGGCACGCTCCAACGGTCCGACCCCCCGCTCGTCCAGCCATGCGCGGATCGCCCGCTGCTGCGCCGCGCTGACATGGGTGAGCGACGTCTGTTCGACCGCCGGCAGGTCGCCCTCCAACCGGGGGCGACGCACCCATGACGGCGCGTCCTCCCACGGTCGCACGGCACGTTCCTCACCCAGGTCCTCCGGGCTGGTCCCGCCGTTCCAGCCCTCGATGGCGACGTCCAGCAGCAGGCCCATGACGATCGCGGTCGCGCCCCACAGCAGGTCGTCGTCCAGCTGCCACGCCCAGGTCGAGCCCTTCAGCGACAACGGCGCGTGCCGCCACCGATCGCGCTCCAGCAGCTGCGCGATCGGGACGTGCAGGACCTCGTCGACCTCCCACGGGTTGAGGGTCAGCGGGTGCGGGTCGCGCCATCGGCCGAGCACGGGCACGACCCAGAACCGTGACGGCGGGATGTAGAACGCCGGACCCGTCCCCACCACCTCGACGGTGTGGCCCCGCAGCCCGATCTCCTCCCGGGCCTCGCGCAGCGCCGCTTCCTCGATCGTCTCCCCCGGATCCAGCCGCCCACCGGGGAACGACACCTGGCCCGGGTGCGACCGCAGGTCCCGCCGGCGGCGGGTCAGGACGACCTGCGGACCGTCGCCGGTCTCCTCGAGCACGACCAGCACGGCGCCCACCCGCGCCTTCGCCGGCGGGATGCGAGCATCGTCGGGCACCGCGTCGAGGGCGGCACGCAGCCGCGCCCAGAAGCGCTCCGTTCGCAGCCGCTCGTCCACGTCGGTCCCTCCGCGTCGGCTCGGTGTCGGCGACGGCACGGCGTCGGCGGGCTTCAGCCGAGCGTCGCCGCCAGTCCGTCGAGGCTGTCCGCCTCGCTGACCACGACCGACCCGAAGCCGTAGCGTGCCACGACCTCGGCGAGGATCAGCGCACCGCCGTGGATCACGTCCTCGCGACCGGGCTGCATCGGGCCGAGCGCCGCCCGTTCGGCGGACGCCATCGTGAGCAGCCGCTCGGTCAGCGCGGCCAGGTCCTCGGCGGGCACCACGGCACCGTGGATCAGCGACTCCTCGTAGGCGTCGAGCCCGAGGTGCAACGCGCCGAGCGTCGTCACCGTGCCGGCCACGCCCACCAGCGCGGCAGCGGCCCGGAGCTGCACGCCCTGGGCGGCCAGCGCCTCGTCCGCCGCGTCGAGCCGCTCCACGATCATCGATCGAGCGGCCCGGACCTCCTCGCGCCTCGGTGGGTCCTCGCGCAGGTGCCGCTCGGTCAGCCGCACACAGCCGAGCTGCAGGGACACGTCACCGACGACCGTGTCCCGCGGGTCACCCAGGATCAGCTCGGTCGAGCCGCCCCCGATGTCGATCACGGCCGCGGGCCGCTCCACCGCGACCGCCCCGATCGCCCCGGCGAAGGCCAGTGCCGCCTCTTGGGTGCCACTCAGCACCTCGGCGTCGACGCCCGCGACGTCGCGCACCCCGGCGAAGAACCGGTCGCGGTCCTCGGCGTCCCGGACGGCGGAGGTCGCGGCGATGCGCACGCGGTCGGTGACCCCGTACTCGCGCCACAGGTCGCGGTAGACGGCGATGGTGTCCAGCGTGCGCGTCAGCGCCTGGTCGTCGAGGTGGCCCGTCTGGTCGACGCCCGCCGCCAGGCGGGTGACGGTCATCTCGCGGGTGATGCGGCGGCCATCGGCCGCGAGCACCAGCAGACGCACGGAGTTCGAGCCGACGTCGACGGCGGCGTGGGGTGCACTCACGGGGACTCCGAGGGGACGGCGTGGACCGAGCGGCGTCCGGCCGGGTTCGGTGCCACGCCGCCGGGTGGACGCGAAGGATCCGGTGCCACATCGCCGGGTGGAGGCGAAGGATCCGGTCGGCGGGAACGGGTGGAGCCGGCGACGACGGGCGGGCTCAGCTGGTCCCGGGCGCCAGGTCCGCGTCGGTCACGCACGGGGCGGGGCAGGGGGCCGGGGTGGTCCGCGCGACCGTCCAGGCACCGATCGGGTTGTCGCCGGTGGCGAGGTGGTGGGCGGCGTGCACGTGCAGGCACTTGACGAACCGTGGCATCCCGCCGGCGCTGACCTGCGCATCCGGCAACGGGTCGCCGAGCGTGTCGCGGAACGCGAGGTAACGCTCGTGCGCCGCGGCGTAGTCCGCCGCGAGCTCGGGTTGCTGTGCGAGCCGCTCGTTGAGCCCGACCATCGCGTGGTCGGCCTCGAGCGTGCCGACCCGCGAGCGCATGACCGGGCAGGTCAGCCAGAACGTCGTCGGGAACGGCGTGCCGTCCTCCAGGCGGGGTGCGACCCGCACGACCGTCGGCAGGCCGAACCCGCACGTGTGCACGACGGCGGACGCGCCGCGGGCCGGTCGCCCGAGCTGCGCGGAGATCACCGCCCGGGTGCGCGCATCGGCCGCGGGCGCAGCGGCGGCCCGCTCGTACGACGCGTCCGGATCGGCGGTGACCGCGTCCGGCAGCGGCCCGGGTGGTGCTGCGCCCCCGTCAGCCGGGGTCACGACCCCACGCGACCACGCTTCTGGCGGCGCGCTTCACCCTGGATCATCTGGGACTTGTGCATGAAGCGGCGCAGCCGCTTGTTGAAGTCCTTGTCCAGCTTGGAGCGCAGGTTGGGAACCTCCTCGTCCTGCCACTCCGGGTCGGCGCGCTTGATCGAGAGGTCGACCTTGCCGTCCTCCTTGACGTCGAGCACCTTGACGTCGACCTCGTCGCCCTCGGCGAGGTAGGCGTAGATGTTCTCGACGTAGTCGGCGTCGACCTCCGAGACGTGGACGAGGCCGGTGACGGCGCCGCCTTCCTCGGTCGCGACCTCGACGAACGCGCCGTACTCCTCGATGCGGACGACCTTGCCCTTGACGATCTGTCCCAGCAGTTCGATCAACTCCTCACGGCTCCCCGGGTGCCCGCGCGTGCAGCCGAGTGACCCGTCCTCGTGGCCACGCCGGATATCCGGGCGGCGGGGGTGGGGGTGGACCCGGCACGGTCTCGAACGTGGTCGAGCGACCGGGAGGCGCGGTGACGCGCGCCGACGAAGGGGCGCGCGTTGAGGTCAAAGGTACGTCACCCGCACCGTTCCCGGCAAGGAGCGACGCCTGCACGCATGGCCGAGGCGCGGCGAGACCGTCCTCACGGGCACCGCTGGCACCCTCACGCGCCCCGCGCCGCCACACCCGCTGGCGTCAGCCGACCCGGTCGCGTACCCGCCGGCGTCAGCCGACCCAGTCCCGCAGCTCCTGCCACAGCCGCTGGTACCACGGTCCGTGCACCGGTTCGGGGGTGCCGCGCGGGTCGGTGATGGTCGGCCGTTCGACCTCCGGTGGCAGCAGGACGTAGGGGACCTCGCCGGGCCGGATGTAGCCCTGTTGCTCCCGAGCGAGCAGCTCGATCGTCTCCGGGTCCTCGAGGTCCGTGACCCGCTGTTCGAGCGCGGCATTCTCCGCGTCGAGCGCCGCCGCCTTCACCGTCAACTTCTCCACCCGCTCACGGCCGTCGAGGTAGCTCTGCGCCGGCCCCGACAGCAGCACGACGGCGAGCACGACCGCGCCGACCAACGCCAGGACCAGCGGTCGGTCGCCCTGCGTCACCAGGCGCACGCGGTCGTGGAGCACCGTTGGCAGGGTCAACAGCCCCCTGCGGGTCCC
>SLMP01000056.1 GCA_007133465.1 Nitriliruptoraceae bacterium
ACCTTCCTGGTCGGCGGGGAGACCTTCAGCTGGGAGTCCTTCTCCCTCGTCTGCACCGACGAGATCCGCTTCGATGCCTTCGACATCGGGCTGATCGGGGCCGCCCCCGAGCCCGACGAGGAACCGGTCCCGCCCGACGAGGAGCCGGTCCCGTCCGACGGCGAGCCGGCGCCTCCGGCCGCCGAGCCGGGCGAGGTCGCGGCGCCGGACGACGCCGCCGAGCCGGTCCCGGAGTCCGAGCTCACCATCGCGGCGCCCGAGGACGGATCGCCGCTGGCGGCGACCGGAGCCGCGCTGCTGCTGTGGTCGCTCGTTGGTGCGCTCATGGCCGGCGGCGGGTACCTGCTCGTGCGTCGATGACGCGGACGGCGGCGCGGTCGCACCGCCAGCGCGATGGCGGGAACACCGCGCCGTTCGCCGCATCGGGTGGCTCGTCGCCCCACCCGGGGGGCTCCGCGGTCGCCAGGCACCCGGCCGGGGTGCACGATCGGGTCAGGTGGCCCTTGTCCGTGGGGGGTGGCCCGGGTCACGCTGGAACGCGCCGGCGTCGGTCAGCTCCGCCTGCAGGTAGTGCGCCTCACCCGGCGAGGACCCCCCGTAGGCCGGCGCACCGAGATCGGTGGCCGTCACCTCGTGGCCGGCACGCTGGAGTCGGCCACGGCGGCGACACCGACCTTGCCGCGCGCTCCGGTCACCAACACCCGCATGGCTGCTCCCGTTCGAGAGGTTCGAGGTCGCGAGACGACCTCAGCGTCCGCCGCTCACCCGACGGCTGCGCTGCTCGACACCCGGCCCACCCTAGGGGTACTCGGCCGCACCGGGATCACTGGAACCCTGCGCCATGGACCTCGCTACCTGCCCGGATCCGCCACGATCTCGTGCGCCCGGAGGAACACGGCGTCGAGCATCGCTTCCGTGAGCCGACCGGTGAAGGTGTTCTGCTGGCTGACGTGGTAGCTGCCGAGCAACCGCCGGCCGTCCGGCAGGGCCACCTCGGCCCCGTGACCGAAGCGGGGCTTGCGCCCGTCCCAGCCGGTCACCCGCAGCACCGCGCCCCACCCGAACCCGCCGAGCGCCACCACCACCCGCCACGGCACGAGCCCGAGCTCCGCGGCCAGGAACGGCGCGCACCGGTCGCGCTCGTCGACCGCCGGGCGGTTCGCCGGCGGCGCGCACCGCACCGGCGCGGTGATCCACACGCCGGACAGGCGCAGGCCGTCGTCGCGTGCGACCGACGTCGGCTGGTTCGCGAACCCCGTCCGGGACAGCGAGGCGTACAACCACTCGCCGGAGCGGTCGCCGGTGAACATCCGCCCCGTGCGGTTCGCGCCGTGCGCCGCCGGAGCGAGCCCGACGACGACCACCGCAGCCCCGGGGTCGCCGAAGCCCGGCACCGGGCGCCCCCAGTACTCCTGGTCGGCGTACGCGGCGCGCTTCTCACGGGCCACCTGCTCGCGCCAGGCGACCAGCCGCGGGCAGGCGCGGCACGTGACGACGTCCCGCTCCACAGCGGCGAGGTCGAGGTAGCGCGCGGCAGCCATGCGACGGGACGCTACTCGCACGGCCGCGTCCGACCGGACGATGCGAAGGGGGCGGACGAGCGGCGCTCCGTGCCGAAGGTCTCACGTAGGGTTCGGGGGACGCAACGTGCCCCGACGAGCGCGCAACGACCGAAAGAGACGACGTGGCGACCTGGCAGGTGTGGTTGACGGGCCTCGGCACCATCACGGCGATGATGGTGGTGACGTGGGTCATCAGCGTGGTCCGCAAGGACGCGAGCATCGTCGACCGGGTCTGGGGGCTCGCGTTCGTCGTCGCCGCGTGGACCTACGCCCACTACGCGGACCCGCCGACGCCGCGGACGTGGCTGGTGCTGGCGCTCGTGACGATCTGGGGGCTGCGGCTGGCCGGCTACATCACGTGGCGCAACTGGGGCGACGGCGAGGACAAGCGCTACCAGGCGATGCGCCGCAAGAACCCGGACAACTTCGCGCTCCGCAGCCTCGTGACGATCTTCCTGCTGCAGGGGGTGCTCGCCTGGTTCATCTCGTTGCCGCTGCTCGCCGCGACCCTCTACGGCTCGCCCGAGGGCCTGATCTGGCTCGACTACCTCGCCGTCGTGGTGTGGCTCGTCGGCTTCGTCTTCGAGGCCGGTGGCGACTGGCAGCTCTCCCGCTTCCTCGCCGACCCGTCCAACCGCGGCAAGGTCATGGACCAGGGCCTGTGGCGGTACACCCGCCACCCCAACTACTTCGGCGACACCACCGTGTGGTGGTCGTTCTTCCTGTTCGCGCTCGCCACCGGCGCGTGGTGGGCGTTGCTCGGCTCGCTCGCGATGACCTTCTTCATCATCAAGGTCTCCGGCGTCGCGCTCACCGACAAGAACATGAGCAAGGGCGGCAGCACCCGTGAGGGCTACGACGAGTACGTCCGTCGCACCAACACCTTCATCCCTGGCCCGCCGAAGGACTGACGGCCGTCCCGAAGGCGGCGATCCCGGCACGGCCGCCTCGAGCGAAGCCGCAGGGCGTCGCGGTCACGACAGGTTGAAGCGCAGGACCTTGTCCGGTGCGATACGCAGGATCGCGCGCTCGGAGGCGATCTGCTCGCCCGGGTAGTCGTGGCCGGTGTAGCGCCGGGAGCACGCGTCGATGTGTTCCCGGGCCGCCGGGCCACGGACCACCTCGACGACCCGGCCCCGGATCTCCGCGTAGCGGTAGGGGTCCTCCCGGTGCCAGATCGTCAGCGTCACGCGCGGGTCACGTTCGACGTTGCGGAACTTCGCGCGGTGGACCTCGGTGTTGACCATGACGTGGTCGTCGTCGGCGTCCACCCACATGACGTGCGTCTGCGCGCTGCCGTCCTCGAACAGCGTGGTCAGGGCCCCGAAGTTCCTCCCCGTCGCGAGCGTGCGGACGTCCTCGTCGAGCGCCACGTGGGTCTCCTCCGTCGGGCTCCCTGCTGTCCGAGTGGACGGTAGCTCTCCGCTATCGTCCCCGTACCGGAACGGGGGCCTCCGACGGCCGTGCCGCTCGACCTCCCGGCCCTCCGCCGCTGGCACCCGCCGCGCCCTCGCGGCCCCCGCGGCCCCGACCGCCCGAGGGATCGTGGACGACCACAGCGACACCGAGGTGTTCGAGCTCGACCGGGCCACCTGGGACCGGCTCGTCGAGCACGCCTGGTCCGACCATCCGTACGAGGTCTGCGGGCTGCTCGGCATCCAACCGGACGGCACGATCGAGCACTTCCCGATCGACAACGCCGAGCGGTCGATGACCTACTACGTCATGGAGCCGACCCAGCTCCTGCGAGCGATGCGTCAGATCGAGGACGAGGGCTGGCGGCTGGGCATCTACCACTCGCACCCGCACACGCACGCCTACCCGTCAGCCACCGACATCCGCCTGGCGGCCTACCCGGAGGCGACCTACGTGATCGTGACCCTGCAGGACCGGGACCGGCCGGGCATCCGGGCGTTCGCCATCCGCGACGGCGAGGTCGCGGAGAAGCGGCTCGTGGTCCGCGACGACCGGGCGGCGTGACGATGGCCGCCCCGTTGCTCCGCTACGCCATCAAGTTCTCGCCGGTCGCCATCGAGGTGGCGAGGCAGCTCGACCGACAGCTGCGGCCGCACGTGCTCGCCTACCGCCGGGCACGTGAGGTGGACGGCTACGTCGGCCGGTGGACCGAGGAGTCCGCCACCCACTGGCTCGTGTTCCCGCGCCGCAACGCCGAGCCGGTCTCCGCCTTCCCGCCGATGAAGATCCAGGAGCTCGACCTCGCGCATCGTGAGATCGACCGCGCGAGTCTCAAGCACCACGCGGAGCTGCCGGAGGCGCGTGCGGGGGACACCGTCCGTGCGATCGCGTCCGCGCCGAAGCGGGCGGCGTCGGCGGCATCCAAGCTCGTCAGCCGGGAGGAGCCGTCCGCGTAGCGGCGGCGAGTGTCGGACCGAGGTCGCCGACGGGGGCGACCGCCACCTCGGGGACCCCGAGCCACGCGCCGAGGTCGTCCAGTTCGGCGGCGAGTTCCCGCGCGACCGCGACCCGGTCGACACCCTCCTCGGCCCAGGCGCCGCGGACCAGCAGGCGGCCGTTCGCGCGATCGGCCTTGAGGTCGACGCGTGCGACCAGTCGGTCGCCGAGCAGGAACGGCAGCACGTAGTAGCCGTGCACGCGGCGGTGCTCCGGCACGTAGATCTCGATGCGGTAGTGGAAGCCGAACAGGCGCTCCGCCCGTTCACGCCGCCACACCAGCGGGTCGAACGGGGACACGAGCGTCCGGGCGGGGAAGCGGCGGGCCGCGGTCGCCTCCGGGGCGAGGTAGACGGGCTCCGCGCCCCAGCCGGCGACCCGGACCTCCTCCAGCGCACCGGCGGCGGCGAGCTCCGAGAGCGCCCGCCGGGCCGGCCCGATCCGCAGGCGGTGGTGGTCGGCGAGGTCCCCGGCCGTGCCGATGCCGTGCGCCCGGGCGGCGCGCAGCAGCAGACGGCGGCGCGCCTCGTCCGGCGGGGGTACCTCGGCATCCAGGACGTGGCCGGGCAGCACCCGCTCGGTGAGGTCGTAGACGGTCACGAACTGCGACGTGCGGTGGTCGATGGTCAGGACGCCGCGCCCGGCGAGGTGCTCGAGCGCGACCTTGCCGCGGGGCATGCCCCACCAGGGGCCGTTGCGCCGACCCGGGTCGCTCAACCCCTGCACGCTCATGGCGCCGTGCGCGCTGATCTCCGCGAGCACCTGCTCGAGGTAGTCGGGCACCTCCTCGAGCAGGTGGACCACGGCCGACCACGGTCGCGAGGCCGTCCGGCGGTGGTGCAGCAGTGGCCACACCTCGACGGCAGTGAGCGACGCGACGTGGATCGAACCCTCGTAGGCCTCGCGGGAGCGCCACAGCCACGCGTCGCGCGCGGTCCGGTCGTGCGGTCCGAGCCGCGACCAGAACGGCAGCTCGTGCGCTCGCGCCAGGACGTTCACGCTGTCGAGCTGCACGACGTCGACGGTGCGCAGCACCCGCCGCAGGTGTCGCACGTCGCGGCGGACGTCCGGTGCCGGACGCGGCCGGTGGAAGCCCAGCGCGGTCAGCGCGATGCGGCGGACACGGTCGGCGGAGAGCGTGCGCATGGCGGCAAGCTTGCCCGGCCCTCGGGGTCGCGTCGCGTGGTCGGTCGGGAAGCGCACGGCGGTTCGCGGCGTTCCCCCCGTCGGCAGGGGTCGGCCTCCCACGCGTGGGTACGCTGCCCGCTTCCGTCCCGTCCGCGCCCCACACCTCCGAGGTCGTCCGTCCATGCCCGTCGTCCGCATCCCGACCGTCCTGCGCAAGCACACCGATGGTGAGGCCAAGGTGGCGGCCGCCGGCGCGACCGTGCGTGAGGTGTTCGCGTCGCTCGTCGCGGAGCACCCGGAGCTCGAGGACAGCCTGTTCGACGGCGACGCGGTGCGCGGCTTCATCAACGTCTACGTGGACGACGAGGACATCCGCTATCTCGACGGGCTCGACTCGCCGGTCGAGGAGGACGCCGAGGTCGCGATCATGCCCGCGGTCGCGGGTGGCGCGGAGCGGAGCGAGCACGCCCGGCGCCCTCGGTCCGCCGGCGGCGCGGAGCGGAGCGAGCACGCCCGGCGCCCTCGGTCCGCCGGCGGCGCGGTGTAGGGGCAGGTGCGCTTCGGGGACATCTCGCAGGCCATCGGCAACACGCCGCTGGTGGCGCTGCCGCATCTCTCGCCGGCCGGCGCGACGATCCACCTCAAGCTCGAGGGGCACAACCCCACCGGCTCGGTCAAGGACCGGGTCGCCAAGTACCTGATCGAGCAGGCCGAACGCTACGGGCAGCTGCGGCCGGGGCAGCGCGTGCTCGAGCCGACCTCGGGCAACACCGGGATCGGGCTCGCGGCGATCTGCCGGGTCAAGGGCCACCCGCTGACGTGCGTCCTACCGGAGAACACCTCGGAGGAGCGCAAGCAGCTGCTGCAGCTGTTCGGCGCGGAGCTGGTCTTCTCCCCGGCGACCGAGGGCTCGAACGGCTCGGTGCGGGTCGCCCGTGAGCTCGCCGCCGCCGACCCCGACGCGTTCATGCCGTTCCAGTACGCGAACCCGGCGAACGCGCTCGCCCACTACGAGACCACCGGGCCGGAGATCATCGCCGACCTGCCGGACGTGACGGCGTTCGTCGCGGGCCTCGGCACCGGCGGCTCGGTCACCGGCGTCGGCAAGCGCCTCAAGCGGTGGAACCCGGCGGTGAAGGTCTACGCGGCCGAGCCGGAGTACGGCGACCTGGTCTACGGCCTGCGCAACCTCGACGAGGGCTACGTCCCGGAGGTGCTCGACCTCGCGGTGCTCGACGGCCGGATCAAGGTGAACTCGCGGAGGGCGCTCGAGTGGACCCGGCGGCTGGCCGACGAGGAGGGGATCTTCGCCGGGGTGTCGACCGGTGCCTCGTTGGCCGTGGCGGTCCGGGTCGCGAAGCGCCTGCCGGACGGGGCGCAGATCGTCGCGATGTCCCCCGACGGTGGGTGGAAGTACCTGTCGACCGGCGCGTACGCCCCGGGGGACGTGGCGACGATCGCCGAACGGATCTCCGGGGTGCTGTGGGCCTGAGTACTAGGCTGCGCCGCCGGGGAGGCTGGCGAGGTGGCTCGCGCACGGGTTTCCCGAGGGCCACGATCCGGTGCACGTGAGGCAGGAGGCGCGATGCTCGACCTGACGGTGCTCGGCTGCGCGGGCTCGCACCCGGGTGTCGGCCGAGCCTGCTCCGGCTACCTCGTGCGCGCCGGGGAGACGAACCTGCTCGTCGATGCCGGCAACGGGTCGACCGCGAACCTGCAACGGCTGGTGGCGCTGCACGACCTGGACGCGATCGTGGTCAGCCACCGGCACGTCGACCACTGCATCGACCTCATCGGCGCCTTCTACGCGCTGCGGTTCGACCCGCAGGTCGAGCGGCGGATCCCGCTGTACGCGCCGCCGGAGGTGTTCGAGACCCTCACCGGGCTGATGTCCGGCGACAGTGCCATGGAGTTCGCCGAGGTGTTCGACCACCACCTCGTCGGCCACGACGATCGGATCACCGTCGGCGAGGTGGCGCTCACGTTCGCGCGGGCGAACCACCCACCGCCGTCGGTCTCCGTCCGTCTCGAGGCGGCCGGGCGGACGATCGTCTACTCCGGCGACACCGGCGGCAGCCCGGAGCTCGTCGACCTGGCCCGCGGCGCGGACCTGTTGCTGTGCGAGGCGACGTGGGCGGGCGAGC
>SLMP01000070.1 GCA_007133465.1 Nitriliruptoraceae bacterium
GGGTCACGGCCGGCCCGTCCAGCTCGCGCAGGGCCCGCCGCAGCAGCGGCAGCAGCGTGGCCCAGCGATCGCTGTCCAGCGCCTCCAGCGCGGCGGCCGGCGGCGGGGTCGGCTCGTCGTCGCCGGCGTCGGCGTCGGCGTGCCCGACGCTCACGCGGACCCCGTCGCGTCCGCCGCTCGATCGCTCCTGGCCGCGGACCCCGGCGCCGGTTCGACCCGCACCCCGTCGGACCGGCCACACCAGTGGCAGGTCGCCGACTCGACGGTCTCCGCGAGGATCTCCTCCTCCTCGACCCGCCCGACCCCGCCGAGGTCGAAGTGGTGGTACCGGCGGGTCCGGGTGGTGGCCACCACGTCGAACCGGGTCACGTTGCCACAGCCGTCGCAGCGGAAGCGGGCGCCGGGGGCCAGCCCCCGACGCAGCTCGTCGTCACCGAGGTCGCTCATCGAAGCTCCAAGCTCGGGCCGGAGGCCGTCAGGCCTCGCGTCGGCGGGGGGTACGGGTACGGGGCGCCGCACGCCAGGCCGGCTCGTCGGGCACCGGCGTCGGGGCCGCCGGGGGGTGCAGCGCGTCCGGGTCGGGGGTGAACCACGCGCCATCGGCCGTCGCGGGGAAGCGGGGCAGCTCGACCGCCGCCGGGTCGCCGTGGCGGACGAGGAACGCCGCCTCCTCGCACGCGGCCCGCACCGTCGCCACCTCGATCCCCCGGTGCACGGGCGGGTACGGGTGGAGGCGCTCGGCCGCCCGCTCGAGCAACGCGATCGCCCCCGCGGGGTTGTCACGCTGCAGGTGGACGCCGGCGACCGCGACCTGGATCACGCCCTGCCACAGGTCGCGGTCCGCCGCCGGTGCCGCGTGCCAGACGTGCTCGAGGCACTCGTGGGCCTCGAAGTAGCGCTGCTCGTCCCACAGGGCGCCGCCGAGCGCCAGCGCCTCCTCGACCGTGGCGGGCTCGTGCTCCTCGGTCACGGGGACCCCGACGGTGCCGTACGGCAGGGGACGGCCGGTGCGGTCCCGGAGGCGGGCCTGCTCGGGTCGGCCGTCGTCGCGGCGGTCACGGTCCTCCGACGAGCTGGGCACCGGGGCCTCCACGTGGCGGGTGGGTCGGCGGTCGGCCGCGAGGCTACCGGCGGGCGGTAGCGTGGTCGGCGTGCCCGAACTGCCCGAGGTCGAATCCGTCCGCCGTCAGCTGGCGCCCGAGCTGGCGCGGCGGCAGGTCCTCGGCACGTGGGCGGACCCGTGGCCCGGGACCCGCCTCAGCGACGTGGACCGGGCGGTCGGCCACCGCATCACGGCCGTCGATCGCCGCGGCAAGTTCCTCCTGCTCCCGCTGAGGACGGGGACCGCGACCCCGCTCGAGCTCGTGCTCCACCTCGGCATGACCGGATCGTTCCGGCTCGTGCCCACCCCCTCCCCCGGCGAGGACCCCGACGGCGGGGTGAGCCATGTCCGCGTCCGGCTCCACCTCGACGACCAGCGCACGCTGCTGTTCCGGGACCCCCGGCGGTTCGGGCGCGCCTCGGTCGTCCCGGCGGGTGACTACGCGGGCCGGGTCCCGACCCTCGCGACGCTCGGACCGGAGCCCCTCTCCGACGCCTTCGACCCGGCGCGCTTCGCGGCCGCGCTCGCCACGACGCGCGCACCCGTGAAGGCCAGGCTGCTGGACCAGCGGCTGGTCGCCGGCGTCGGCAACATCTACGCGGACGAGGCGCTGTGGCGTGCCCGGATCCACCCGGCGTCGCGCCGGGTCGGGCGAACTCGGGCGTTCGCGCTCCACACGGCGATCCGTGAGGTGCTGGCCGCCGCGATCGAACGCGAGGGCACGACCTTCCGTGACTACCAGATGGTCAACGGCGCCAGCGGCCGCTACGCCGAGGAACTGACCGCCTACGGGCAGGCCGGGCGGCCGTGCGGACGCTGTCGGACACCGCTGCGCCGGACGACGATCGCCCAGCGCGGCACGACGTACTGCCCGCGCTGCCAACGGGCCTGACGGGGCCACTCGGCTGGCCGACGGGCCGCTCAGCTGGTCGGGCGGCGGCGGAGCCCGCCGGCGACCAGCGCGTGGGCGAACGCCCGCGCCTCGTCCGGGTCGTCGACCCCCACGTACATCGGGGGCAGGCTGAAGTAGGAGAGCACCAGCCGCACGACGACCTCGGCCGCGGCCCGGGGATCGACGGCGCGCAGCTCGCCGCTGGCGACGCCCTCGGCGATGAGCTGCCCGAAGCGCTCGAGGCCCCGCGCGACCAGCGGGC
This sequence comes from Nitriliruptoraceae bacterium, assembly GCA_007133465.1. GTDB lineage: Bacteria > Actinomycetota > Nitriliruptoria > Nitriliruptorales > Nitriliruptoraceae > SLMP01. The sequence goes on from SLMP01000070.1 coordinate 2,257, forward strand.
CACCGTCCGCCATGATCCTCGGCAGCAGCAACCCCGGCTCCTCGTCCCGGCCGCGGGTGAGCACGGGGTGCTCGACGAAGAACGCGACCGCCGCCACGAAGGTCGCCTCGATGCGCCCGGCCGCATCCGTCTCCCCGGCGGCGGCCTGCTCCAGCACCCGCTCGAAGCGCTGCGCCTCCCGCTCGAGGAGGGCGTCGATCACCGCGTCCTTGTTCGCGAAGTGCCGGTAGAGGGTGGCCTTGCCGGCGCCGGCTTCCCGGGCGATGTCCTCCATGGTCGTGCGTCGGAGCCCGTCGGCCACGAACCGGCGGGCGGCAGCGACGAGCAGGTCCTCGCGCCGGTCGCGTCGGGTCGGATCCACGGCTTCCTCGTCTCGATCCGGGCACGACGCGGCCGGGGTACCCCGTCCGGACGTCCGGTTCCGCTCGGGGCCCGCGTCCCGGACGATGGTGACCTCACGCGCGGTCCGCCGAGCCCGAACGCCCAGCAGAACGATAGTGCCGCGGGCGTTCCGGTGCGGCGCACCACCCCGGCATCGTCGCCGGGAGGTGACCAGCCGGTCCTGACGCGCCGCCCCCGGCGGCTCCGATCCGGCGACGACCCCGCGACCCCCGCCGAACCCCTCCCGGGCACCCCCGCTGCCCGGCCGTGCTCACCCCCGCCTGGAGGCACCCGTGTCGTCCCTCTCCCTGTCCGACCTCGCCCTCGACCAGACCTGGCAGGACGAGGCCTCCTGCCGGGACACCGATCCCGAGCTGTTCTTCGCCACCGACGAGGTCAGCCGCCAGCAGGCCCTGGTCCTGTGCGGGGCCTGTCCGGTCCGCACCGACTGCCTCGAGCACGCCCTCGCCCACCGGGAGGCCTACGGCATCTGGGGCGGGACCGACGAGCAGGAGCGCAAGCGCCTGATCCGGCGCCGCCGCCGCGCCGCCTGATCCACCGAGCGTCGGCCGCCTCCACGGCCGTGTCGCCGCCGCCTGCTAGAACGTGCGTTCGGATGCACGTCGAGCAGGAGGCCCCGCGTGCAGCTCGGGTTCGAGGCGCTCGGTACGCCGCTGATCGACACGACCTTCGTCGTGCTCGACCTGGAGACGACGGGGCTCTCGCCCGACCGCGACCGGATCACGGAGATCGGTGCGGTCAAGGTCCGCGGCGGCGAGGTGCTCGGCGAGCTGCGCACCTTCGTCCACCCGGGCGGCCCCATCCCACCGGCCATCACCGCGGTCACGGGCATCACGGACGCGATGGTCCGTGACGCCCCCGACGTCGCCGCCGTCCTGCCGACCGTGCTGCGGTTCCTCGGCGACGCGGTGTTCGTGGCTCACAACGCCCGCTTCGACCTGGCGTTCCTGCGCGCGGCCGCGGCCGCGGTCGGGCTGCCCCCACCCGAGCCACCGGTGATCGACACCGCCCGCCTGGCCCGCCGGCTGCTCGCGGACGAGGTGCGCAACCTGCGCCTCGCCACGATCGCCGCGCACCTGCGGACCCGCACGCGCCCGGAGCACCGTGCCCTCGCGGACGCGCGCGCCACGGTCGACGTGCTCCATGGGCTGCTCGAGCGGGCGGGCAGCCTCGGCGCGACCTCGCTCGAGGACCTGCGCGACCTGACCCGCTCGACCTCCGAACGCGCCTACCGACGCATCGGTCTGGTCGCCGACGCCCCGCCGACGTGTGGCGTCTACCGCTTCCTCGACGAGCGCGGCGACGTCCTGTACGTCGGCAAGGCCACGGACCTGCGGAGCCGCCTGCGGACCTACTTCGGGCAGGATCCCCGACGGCGCATCGCCGACCTGGTCCGTGAGACCGCGACGGTGACCTGGACCACGACCCCGACGTTGCTCGAGGCCGAGGTCCGGGAGGTCCGGGAGATCCACGCCCGGCGACCGCGCTACAACCGGCGGTCCACCCACCCGGAGCGGGCGGTCTCGGTGGGGCTCACGCGCGAGGCGTTCCCCCGGCTGGCGATCACCCGCCGCCCTGGGTCGTCGCACCTGCGTACGGTCGGGCCGCTCGCCTCACGGCAGCGGGCACAACGACTGGTCGAGGCGCTGCACGAGGCGGTCCCGATCCGGCCGTGCACCCCACGGCTGCGGCGCGCCCAGGACCACCCGGCGTGTGTGCTCAAGGACCTCGGCCGCTGCGCGGCACCCTGCGACGGCACCGCGTCGGCAGCCGACTACGCCGAGGTGGTGGCCGACCTGCACGGGGTGCTCGACGACCCCACCCGACTGCTCGGAACGCTGCGCGACCGGATGCTGGCCATGGCCGCCGACGGCCGCTTCGAACGAGCGGGAGAGCTGCGCGGCCGCCTGCACGACGCGGCCACGATCCTCCTCGACGTGCGCCGGCGGGAGGCCCTCGCGGCGGTGGACGAGATCGTCGCCCGCCGCGCCGGGGACCGGGGCACCGAGGTGGTCGTCGTGCGGCGGGGCCGCCTGGCGGGGACGGTACTGCTCCCCGCACACGCGGACGACGACGCGGCCCAGGCCGCGGTCGCCGCCTGCGACCTGCACCCCCTGCCTGGGCCGCCGGACGACCACGACGCGGAGGAGGTGGCGCTGGCGCTCACCTGGCTGGGCCGGCCGGGCGTCCGGCCGGTGGCGGTCCACGGCGTGTGGGCCGAGCCCGTCGCCGGCGGGCAGGCACTCGCCGCGGCGGCGGCGGAGAGCCGCCGGGTGTCCCGCGACGTGCGGCGGGACCGTCAGCTGCTGACGGCCGCGAAGGTGACCCGTCGGGCGGCCGCCGCGGGGTGAGCGGGCGTCGCGGGTGGTCGTGGGCCGTCGCGGGGGGATGGACCGCGGTTCAGCCGAGCTCGAACCAGCGGCTCCACGCGTCCGGCAGCTCGCCCCGCTGCCCCGGGATCCGCCCGAGCCAGGTGACCCGTACGCGGTAGCGCCCCGGCGGGACCCGCGGGCCGGGCGGCTCGCCCGTCCAGGCCGGCACGATCGGGCCGGCGGTCTGGCCCCAGTAGATGGGCAGGATCATCATCTGGCCCGGCAGCCACCGGTCGACCGCCGGGCCCTCGGCGGCACGATCGACGACGTCGTCGGCGACCGCGCGGTGGCCCTCGTCGCGGACCGACAGGTGGTAGCGCTGCCACCCCGGGTACTGGTGCTCGACGGGATGCGGGCCGTGGTTCGTCGCGGTGACGGTGACGCGCACGGTCTCGCCAGGGGCGTAGACGGCACGATCGGCGAGCACCTGGACGTCGAACCCGGCGAAGGGGTCGCGGCCGAGCAGGTCCGGGTCGAGGGGGGCGGCCGCCATGGTTCAGGCGACCACGGCGCCGGGCGGCAGCTCGCCGTCGACGTCGAGCAGCCGGACCGTGCCGTCCGCTTCCAGCCCGCCGAGCACCAGCACCTCGCTGACGAAGCCGGCGATCCGTTTGCGGCCGAGGTTGGCGGCCACGACCACCTGCCGGTCCAGCAGGTGCTCCGGGGCGTAGTTGGTGATCTGTGCGCTGCTCCGGCGCATCCCGAGGTCCGGACCGAGGTCGATCGTCAGCCGGTAGGCCGGGCGGCGCGCCGCGGGGAACGGCTCGACCGCGACGATGCGCGCGACCCGCAGGTCCAGCGCGAAGAACGCGTCCGCGCCGACCTCGGCCTTGAGCGGGGGCGTGGTCGGCGTGACCTCAGCCATGACGTTGCTGCGCGAGGTCGCGGGAACGGGCGATCCAGCGGTCCCGCAGCCGGCGTGCCGCGCCGTCCGCGAGGACCGCACGGGCGCGAGCGAGGCCGCTCGCGATGTCGGGCACCGCGTCGGCGGCGTAGAGGGCGGCCCCGGCGTTGAGCGCGACGATGTCGGCGCGGGGGCCGGGCTCCCCGGCCAGGATCGCGTCGGCGATCGCGACGTTGTCCGCGACCCCGCCCCCGCCGAGGTCCTCGGCGGTGGCGAGGGGGAGGTCGAGCGCCTCCGGGTCCAGCACGCCGGGCGTCACCTGCCCGTCGCGGACCTCCCACAGGTGGCTCGGTCCGGTCGTCGTCAGCTCGTCGAGCCCGTCGTCACCCCGGAACACCAGGGCGTGGCGCTTGCCGAGCCGGGCGAGGGCGTCGGCCATCACCGCGGCCAGTCGCGCGTCGGGGACGCCGACCACCTGGTAGGGCGCCCGCGCCGGGTTCGACAGGGGCCCGAGGACGTTGAAGGCGGTCCGGATCCCGAGCTGGAGCCGCACCGGTGCGACGTAGCGCATCGCCGGGTGGAACGACCGGGCGTAGAGGAACCCGATCCCGAGCTCGGCGATGCAGGTCGCGACCGCCGGCGGCGGCAGCTCGATCTCCACCCCCCAGGCCTCCAACAGGTCCGCGCTGCCGCACGCGCTCGAGGCCGCCCGGTTGCCGTGCTTCGCCACCGGCTGGCCGGCCGCCGCGACGACGAGGGCGGACACCGTCGAGATGTTGAAGGTGTTCGCGCCGTCGCCCCCGGTGCCGCAGGTGTCCACCAGCCGCGCCTGCAAGGCGGGATCGAGGTCGATCGGCTCCGCCTCGGCCAACATCGCACGGACGAAGCCGGCGATCTCCGGCGGCGCTTCGCCCTTCGCGCGCAGAGCCACGAGCAGCCCGGCGACCTGGGCGCTCTCCGCCTCGCCGCGCATCAGCGTGCCCATGACCGTCTCGGCGGTCGCCTCGTCGAGGTCCTCGCCGTGCAGCAGGTGGGTCAGCAGGCTCGGCCAGCGGACGGCCTCGTCGTTCACGCGCTGGACCCGGTGGCGCGGCGGCTGGTGTGCTCGCGCGTGGCCGCCGCGAGCTGCTGCGCGGCCGCGCCCCGGTCGCCGTGCACCGGCGCCTCGGCGCCCTCCAGGTCCGCGACGAGCTGCGCGAGCCCGAAGGGGTCGACGGGCTTGAGCACCACCTCGTTGGCGCCGGCCCAGGCCCCGAGCCACCGGTCCTGCTCCCGCGCTGCCAGCACGATCGCCGGCGTCGCCACGGTGCCCCCGAGGACGGCCCGGCTGCGCAGGTCGTAGAGCATCGCGAAGCCACCGCGCGGGGACAGGTCACCGTCCACCACGAGCACGTCGAAGTGCTCGTCCTGGCGGAGCAGCAGGTCGCGGGCCTCCTCGGCGGACGCGACCTCGACCACCTCCCCGACGTCGTGCAGCCGCAGGCTGCTGACCGCCCGCAGGCGCTCCCCCACGTCCTCGGACACCACCAGGACCCGCACTCGTTCGCCTCCACTCGGGACGACCACCCGCTCGGGGGACACGCCTCGGCGGGGCGTGAGGAGCGGCGCTGCGAACCCTACCTCGCCGTGGCGAGCGTCAGGTCGCGTACCGTGCCCGCGTGCATGACCGCGTCTACCTCGACCACGCCGCCCTCTGGCCCCTGCGACCGGAGGCTCGTCAGGCGTGGCTCGACGTCCACGACCTCGGCGTCGCCGATCCGGCCCGGCGGCACACCGAGGGCCGCACCGCCCGCGACCTGCTCGACCGCGCGACCGCGACCGTGGCCGGGTTGCTGGGGGCCGACGGGGGCCGGGTGACGTGGACGTCCGGCGGGACGGAGGCCGTCCACCTCGCCGTGCTCGGCAGCGCCCGTGCGGCCGAGCGGCGCGGCGAGCGCCGCCGCCACCTCGTCGTCTCCGCCGTCGAGCACTCGAGCGTCCTGCGGGCCTGCGAGCGGCTCCGCGACGAGCACGGTCACGAGCTGACGGTGGTCACGGTGGACGGCGCCGGGCTCGTCGACGCCGACGAGATGGCTGCAGCGATCCGCGACGACACGCTCGCGGTGCATCTGCAGCACGCCAACCACGAGGTGGGCGCGATCCAGCCGACCCACGAGGTCGCCCGGGTCTGTCGGGAGCGGGGGGCGCTGCTGCACGTCGACGCGTGCCAGACGATCGGGCAGCTCGGGCTGACGCTCGAGCAGCTCGGCGCCGACCTGCTGTCCGCGTCGGCGGCCAAGTTCGGTGGGCCGCCGGGGACGGGGTTGCTGGTGGCGGGGCCTCGGGGACGGGTCGCCGCGCTGTTCGAGGGTGACGAGCGGCAGCACCACCGGCGGGCCGGGCTCGAGGACGTCGCTGGCATCGCCGCCGCCGCCGTGGCGCTGACCGTGGCCGAGGCGAACCTCCAGACGGAACGGTCGGCCCGCGAACTCGTCCGGCGCCACCTGCGGACCGGCCTCCCGGCGGCGGTCGACGACCTCGCCCTGCACGGACCCTTGGCCGACGCGCACCCCGGGATCGTGGCCGTCAGCGCCCTGTACGTCGACGGCGAGGCCCTGGTCTCGGAGCTCGACGCCGCGGGCTTCGCGGTGCACTCCGGGTCGTCGTGCGCGTCGACCAGCGGGGAGCCGTCGCACGTGCTGGTCGCGATGGGTGCGCTCACCCATGGGCACGTCCGGGTCTCCGTCGGCCCGGGTACCACGCTCGCGGACGCCGACGCCTTCGTCGCCGCCTACGCCGAGGTGGTGGCCCGCCTGCGGCGCACGATCGGGCGATAGAGGCCACGCACCGCTTGCGGTCTACGCTGCCGGCCGGGAGCCGACCGGGAGCGTTGCCGTGGCCGTGACGAGCACGATGATGGACCATCCGCTGACCGTGACCCAGCTGCTGGAGCACGGCGCACGGGTCCATCCCGACCGTCAGGTCGTCACCTGGCAGGGCGATCACGCCCGCGAGCTCAGCTTCGCCGCCACCTACGAGCGGATCCGTCGGCTGGCCGGCGGGTTGCGTTCGCTCGGTATCGGGGAAGGCGACGTCGTCGCCACCTTCTGTTGGAACCACCAGGAGCACGTGGAGGCCTACTTCGCGGTGCCCTGCATGGGCGCGGTGCTGCACCAGCTCAACATCCGCCTGTTCCCCGATCAGCTCGCGTTCGTCATCGACGACCTCGGCGACCGGGTCGTCATCGTCGACGACTCGCTGATCCCGCTGCTCGCCCGGGTCCTGTCGGAGGTCCGCAGCCCGAAGACGTTCGTCGTCGTCGGCGACGGTGACGCGTCCGCCCTCGACGCGCACGGTCGCGTGGTGCGCTACGACGACCTGCTCGCCGCAGCCGAGCCGATCGACGCCTGGCCCGAGCTCGACGAGCGCACCGCCGCGGCCTCCTGCTACACCAGTGGCACGACCGGCAACCCCAAGGGCGTCGTCTACAGCCATCGCTCCATCTGGACCCACACCTTCGGCGCGATCGCCGGTGGCGTGCACCTGCGCGACGGCGATCGCGTGCTCGTGATCGTGCCGCAGTTCCACGCGAACGCGTGGGGGCTGATCCACGTCGCCTGGATCTCCGGCGCGGACCTGCTCCTGCCGGCCCAGTACCTGCAGCCCGAACCGCTGGTCGCCTTCATCGAAGCGGCGACGCCCACCTGCTCGGCCGCGGTCCCGACGGTCTGGAACGGCGTCCTCGCGTATGGCGAGCAGGTCGACATCGACCTGTCGTCGCTCGCGTGGGTGGTCGTCGGCGGGTCGGCGGTCCCCCGCTCGATGATCGATGCCTTCGAGGACCGCTACGGCGTGGAGATCATCCAGGGCTGGGGCATGACCGAGATGTCGCCGCTCGGCACCGTCGCCGTCCCTCCCGCCGGCGCCACCGGCGAGGCATCACGGGCCGCACGCGCCCGCACCGGCCGGATCGTCGCCGGCGTCGACCTGCGCCTGATGGGGCCGGACGGCACCGTCCAGCCGTGGGACGGCGAGTCCGTCGGCGAGATCCAGGTCCGTGGCCCGTGGATCACCGCCGGGTACCACGGCGTCGACAGCCCGGACCGGTTCGACGACGGGTGGCTGCGCACGGGCGACGTCGGCGTGGTCGACCGACACGGCTCGATGCAGATCGTCGACCGGACGAAGGACGTCATCAAGTCCGGTGGGGAGTGGATCAGCTCCGTCGACCTCGAGAACGCCCTCATGGGCCACCCGGACGTCGTCGAGTGCGCCGTGATCGGTGTCGCCGATCCTCGCTGGGACGAGCGCCCCCTCGCCTGCGTCGTCGTGCGTGCCGGCGCCTCCCCCTCGCCGGAGGAGCTCAACGACCACCTGCGCGACCACGTCGCGTCCTGGTGGCTGCCCGAGCGGTACACCTTCATCGAGGAGGTGCCCAAGACCTCTGTCGGGAAGTTCGACAAGAAGGTGCTGCGGGGCGCCTACGAGACGGGCGCGCTCGACGTCGTCCGCGCGGGTGACGACGCGTAACGTCCCACGACCGACGGTTGTCGCGGTCGGCCCTGCCGGCGTGCCGACCTCTGGCTACCGTGGGCGGTGACGACGGCGAGGAGCGACGGTGTCGAGGGAGCCGCTCGGTCGTACGGTGGTGGTGCCGGTCGTCAACCCTGCGTCACTCCCGACGTTGCTGACGATCGCGGGAGCGCTCACGGCCCCGGACCATGGACGGATCCGGCTCGTGACCGTGGTCGGAACGCGCGCACGGGCCGACGAGCACGCGCACGCCTGGCAGGGTCTGGCCGCCGCGGAGGAGCTCGCCGAGCGGCAGGACCTCGCGGTCGAGGGCAGGGTGATCGAGGCGGACGACGTCAGCGAAGGCGTCCGTCAGGCCGTCACGGAGGTCGACGCCTCGCTCGTGGTGATGGGCTGGCGTGGTGCGAGCTCCACCCACAACGTGTTCGGCGCGCTGATCGACTCGGTCGTCGGCCGCTCCGCGGTGCCCCTCGCGATCGTTCGGCCCGGGTTGACGCCACCTCGCCGCGTGCTCCTGCCGGTCAGCGCCGACCACCTGCTGCCGGGCGGCGACCGCGGGCTGTGCCTGGCGGTCGACCTCGCGCAACGCCTGGGCGCACGCTGTGAGGAGCCGATCACCGTGCTGCGTACGGGGCCCCGGGAGATGGAACTGCCCGGCGGGATCCTCGGCCTCGGCGACCGGGTGCACCACGACCCACGCCGCACCGACCAGGCGGTCGCGGCCTTCGCCCGAGCAGAGGATCTCATCGTCGCTCCCGTCGCGCCGACCGTGTCAGGCCTGCGCGCCGCGACCACGCACCTCGCCTGGGCCGCCCCCGACGCCACGCTGCTCGTCGCGGTCGACGTCGGCCCGGTCCGTGAGGAAGGGCTGGCGGAGGCGACCGAGGTGACGGAGTCGCCGCCGACCACCGCGGTGCAGGACGACGGGCTGCATCCCGTGCGGATCGTCGTCACGGCGCGGCTGCCCGACAGCCAGGATGCGACCCCGGACGGCCTCGACCGGGTGCTGCGTCGGGCCGGGGCGACCGATCACCTGATGGCCTGGTGGCCCGCCGGGGACCCACGGCCCCACGTCCGGGCGTCGGTCACGGTCCGTGCTGCCGGCGTGAACGCCGCCATCGCCGCGGTGATGGTGGCGGTCCACGACGCCCCGGACCTGCGAGGAGCGGAGATCACCTACGACGTGGACCGAGGCGCGCCGGCGGAGGCGGGCAGCGGACCACGATCGACGCCGTCGTGACCGGCGAGGACGCGGCCACGTCCGCCCCCCTCACCGAGACGGTGGTGGACGCTTCCGGGCTCGCATGTCCGATGCCCGTGATCGAGCTGGCCAAGGCGGTCGAGCGCGTTCCGGTCGGGGGACGCGTGCGGCTGCTGGCGACCGACCCCGCGGCGAGGGTCGACGTGCCCGTGTGGTGTCGCATGCAACGACACCGTCTGCACCACCACGAGCAGGACGCGACCGGGCGCCACTGCTTCCTGGTCGAACGGGCGCACTGACCCTGCCGTGCGCACGAGGTCACCTGCCCGACGGACTCCCGGCTGCGGGATCCGCACCCGCGAACGCGAGCTCGCCCCGGGTCACGGCGAGCACGACCGCGGTCGCGACGGCGAGCACGCCGGCGGCGACCAGGTCACCCAGCGTGCTCCGTGGGACGAGCTCCCCGGCCGCGTTGAAGCCCGCGTGGGCGAGGACGACGATGAGGATGCTGCCGCCGGCGCCGTTGGTCAGCCACACGTAGAGCACACCGAGTTGGACGAGCACGAGGTTGGTGAGCCAGAACCGCAACGACCCGAACCCGAGACCGTGCTGGTACGTGCCCTCGACGAAGTACAGGGGCAGGTGCCACAACGCCCAACACCCGCCGATCCCCAGGGCGGCCCAGATGGGACGAGCCCTGCCCTGCCAGGCATCGGCCGCCGCGCCCCGCCAGCCAGGCTCCTCGACCACGCCAGCAGCCAGGGCGAACACGAGCACCGCGACGACGGGTCCGACGCGGTACTCCGGGATCCTGACGTCGGCGCCAGCCATCCCGGCGAACCCGGCGCCGAGCACGGCGGGACCGACCGCCAGGCCGACGAGCGTCAGCCACCACCTGGCGGGGATCCGGCGCGGATCCCCGACCCGCCGGACGAGCTCGCGCCGGTACCCGCGGCCTCGCCGCCGCACCACCCACACGGCGCCGATGAGGGGCCCCAGCCCGCCGGTGAGGAACAGCGGGAGCGCCAGCTCGGCCGGGAGCCCCGGGAACGCCGCCGCGGTCCACCACAGCGACCACGACCACGCGAACGTGACGAGGAGGTACCCACCCACCAGCGGCCCGGCGTCCGTCCGGTCATCGGGTCTCCTTCGCGTTGCCGATCGGTCGCCCCGTCACGCGCCGGGCCTGCAGGCTCGGTGCCTGCCGGCCGGAGACCGTGGCTCACTGCCCGCGGCGCCACCGGAAGTGGACGAGGAGGTGCCCGTGGTTGCCCGGGTCCTTCGTGATGCGGGCGTACCGCTCCCGCACCTCCTTCCGCTCGAGGTAGCGCAGCACCCGCTTGCGCAGCGCCCCGCTGCCCTTGCCGCAGATGATCTCGACCTGCGCGAGCTTGCGGGCCTCGGCCTCGTCGAGGGCCTCGCGCAACGCCGCGTCGATCGCCCGCCCGTCACGGAAGATCGGGTGCAGGTCGACGGTCAGCTTGCGCGAGGACATCGGCGACGATCGCGGACGGTGACGGGCGGCGTCGTACGAGCGTACGCACCACCGCCGCGGCCGTGCCTCCCCGCTGCGCCCGGGAAGGTCAGCTGGCAGGCTGGACCGCGCCGAGGCGGCGAGCACGACGACGAGCACGACGACGAGCACGACGACGAGCACGACGACGACGGAGGCGATCATGCCGGACACCCGTGACCTGGCCGAGCTCTACCGCGACCTCCATGCCCATCCGGAACTCGGGTTCGCGGAGCACCGCACCGCCGGCATCGTCGCGGCCGAGCTCCGGAGGCTCGGCTACGAGGTGACCGAAGCGATCGGCGGCACCGGCGTCGTCGGGAGGCTGGGTCGCGGTGACGGGCCGGTCGTGCTGCTGCGCGCGGACATGGATGCCCTGCCCGTGACCGAGGAGACCGGGCTGCCCTACGCGAGCAGGACGACCGCGGAGGACGATGGCGGCGAGCGGACCGGCGTGATGCATGCATGCGGCCACGACGTGCACACCACCTGCCTGCTCGGCGCCGCGCGGGAACTCGCGGACGCGGACGACTGGAGCGGCACGCTGCTGTGCCTGTTCCAACCGGCGGAGGAACTCGGCGCCGGCGCCCGGGCCATGCTCGACGACGGGCTGTACGACCGTTTCCCACGGCCCTCGGTCGTGCTCGGTCAGCACGTGGTCCCCCTGCCGGCCGGGGTGCTCGCGATCGAGCCCGGCCCGGCCTACGCCGCCTCCGACTCCCTGCGGATCACCCTCCACGGCGAAGGCAGCCATGCGTCACGCCCGCAGAACGCGGTGGACCCCGTGGTCCTCGCCGCCGCCACGATCCTGCGGCTGCAGACCATCGTGGCGCGCGAGGTGGCGCCGACCGACGCCGCGGTCGTGACCGTCGGGGCCGTCCACGCCGGCACGGTCGGCAACGTGATCCCGGACCGTGCCGAGCTCCTCCTCAGCGTGCGCACCTTCTCCGAGCAGGTGCGCAGCACGGTGCTCGGCGCCATCGACCGGATCGTCCACCACGAGGCAGCCGCCGCCGGCGCCCCCCGCCCACCCGACGTCGAGGTGCTCAACGCCTTCCCGGCGGTCGTGAACGACCCGGTGGCCGTGGAGCGCACCCGGCCAGCGCTCGCCTCGGTGACGGGCACGGTCGTCCGGCCCGGTCCGGTGACCGGGAGCGAGGACGTCGGGCTCCTCGCCCGGGAGGCGGATGCACCCTGCGTGTACTGGCTGCTCGGAGGCGCCGATCCGGCGGCGTTCGCCGACCTGGACCTCGACGACATCGCCGCGGTCATCGAGCGGGTCGACCAGCAGCCGGCGAACCACTCACCCCAGTTCGCGCCCGCCATCGAGCCGACGTTGCGCGTCGGCGTGCGGGCGCTGGTCGCCGCGGCCAGGACCTGGCTGTCGCGACAGCGCGACGGCGTCTGACGTCCGGCCGGCAGCACGCCGGTGCGTGCGATCAGCGCGAGGCCCGCAGCATCCGGTCGACGAAGCGGGTGGTCTGCCACAGGTCGCGGACCGTGACCCACCAGCGGTGCCCGTCGGCCTCGATGCCGACGTGATCGAAGCTGACCAGGGTGAGCGGCTCGACCTCGCCGATGACCGCGTCGAGCCGTGCCAGCTCGCCGTAGGGGATCACCGGATCGTCTGCGGCGTGCAGCGCCACGACGGGCACGCTCAGGTCCGCGCCGGCGCGGGCGGGCGAGACCGCGTCGATGCGGTCGCGCACGACCGGTGGGGCCCGCTCGACCAGCGCCATCGTCTGCGTCGGGTCCTCCGCGACGAGCAGGTCGTGCATCGCTCGCAGCTCGGTCGGAAGGTCCGCCGGATCCGACCTCGACGCGAGCGCGGCCTGCACCTGCCCGCGATCATCGGCCTCGAGCAGACCGAGCAGCTGCTCACGCACCACGTCGAGCGCGCGTGGATGCGGATCCCACGGGATCCGCTGGTCGCCGACCAGCGACACCCCGGTGGTGGCGGCCTGCACCACGCCGGCGAGGTCGGCGTAGCCGCCGAAGGTGGCGACCAGCGCGACCTCGCCCGCGACCTGCGGGTCGGCCGCGGCGACCAGCCCGAGGCTGGCGCCGAAGGAGACGCCCGCGATCACGACCGGACCGTGGACGGCGGCCAGCGCCCCGATGAGCACAACGAGCCGGTCGATGTCGGCGGGCACGAGGTCCTCGCCGTAGACCTCCAACTCCGGGACCACCACGACCCGGCCGGCGCGAGCCAGCGCCTCGGCGATCGCCACGACCCGACGGTCGTCCCGCCCAGAGGGCGTCGCGCCCGGCACCAGCAGGATCGCCCGCCGGGCACCGCCGACGAGCTCATCGTCGGCGCTGGCCGGGGCGTAGCGGTCGACGCTGATGCCGGCGAGGGTCCCCGGCTGCCGCTCGACCGCGGGGGCGAACGGCCGGGGCCCCGCGATGCCGAGCCCCTCGAGCACCGTCGCGCCAGCAACGATGCGACCGGCCAGCCACGGCAGGGCCAACAGCACGACCACGACCGCGATCAGGCCGACCTTGCGGCGCACGGACCGGACCGGCACGGCGCCAACCTGGTCCGATGCAGCGGTCACGGGCGTCCCGTCCTGCCATCGCCCCCACCACGGTAGCCACGACCGCCCGCCGAGCAGCGCTCCCGAGGTCAGGCCGCACCGCCCGCAGCACCAGGTCGCCCGCTACCCGAAGGGCTCACCGCGCCGCGCCGGGTTCGATGGCCACCGCGATCTCCGTCAGGGTGGCCGCGACCTCACGCGGCAGCTGTCCGCCGTCGAGCCGCCGGTAGGCGGCGAGCCCGTCGAGGTCGACCCGCAGGCGGCCACCCAGCCACAGCGGATCGGGGACGTCACCGCTGACGTCCGCAGCGAGGTGGGCCGCGGCCTCCACGGGGAGCCCGGCGATCGCCCGGGCGACGGCCGGTTCGAAGCCGAGCCGCACGACGCCGAGCGACCCGCCGTCGGCCCAACGCTCGCGTAGCGCGTCCCACACCTGCTCGTAGGACTCCCAGGCGGCCTGGCTGCCGAGCGCGTCGAGGTCCGCCCCGGTCTCGTCACGGATCGCCGCCAGGACCAGGGCATGGACCGTCTCGGTGTACTCGGGGCGGCACCCGTCCGGGTCGGCGAGCGCGCGGACCAGCCACCCGCGCCGGCCGATCGTGGCGCGCTCGATGCGCGCCACCACCGCGTCGCGCACCCGCCCGGTCCACATCCCGAGCAGGACGTCGTTCCAGCCGGTCTCGTCGTCCACGTCCCCTCACTTCCGCCAGAACGCCAGCGATCCGGCGTAGCCGAGCAGCGCGAACGCCGCACTGAACTCCAGCCGCCCGAGCCACATCTGCAGCAGGTAGGTCACCTGCAGCCCGACGGGCATCGACGGGTCGACGATGCCGACGGACAGCCCGACGTTGGCGGCGGCGGAGACCGACTCGAACAGCGTCTCGGTGACCTCCCAGCGACCGTAGAGCAGGCCCACACCCGCACCCGCGAGGTAGGTGGCGATGTACAGCAGCAGCAGGGTCGTCGCCGCGCGGAGGGTCCGGTCGCGCAGGATCCGGCGGCCGCCGCCGGCGTGGTAGGACGCCACGACCACGGCGGACTCCGGGAGCAGCAGGCGGCGGACGTCCTGCACCGCCCCCTTGACCGTCATGCCGATGCGGATCGCCTTGATGCCACCGGCGGTCGACCCGGCCATCCCGCCGAGCGCCATGGCCGTGACGATCGCGGCGGGGGCCAGCACCCCCCAGTCCGAGAGGTAGGTCGCCCCGTTGGTGACCGCGAAGCCGGTGCCCGAGTGGGCGGAGAACAGGGTGAAGAACCCCTTGCGCACCAGACCCGTCGAGGTCGTCTGCGTCCCCGCCGTCGCCAGCCCGGCGAGCACGACCAGGGTGAGCGCCCCCAGGGTCACCATGATCGTGCGCATCTCGAGGTTGCGGACGAGTTCCTGGTGGTCGCGGCGCCACAGGTGGTAGTGCAGCCCGAAGGAGATGGTGCCCGCGAACATCAGCACCACCAGGACGAGTTCGACCGTGGCGGAGTGGTAGTAGGCGATCGACGACGACATCGGCGCGAAACCTCCGGTGTCGAAGGCGGCCATGAAGAGGTTCACCGCGTGCCACCAGACCCGCCAGCCGCGGAAGCCCGCGGCGTACAGGGCCACACCGAGCGCCAGCGTCCCGATGACGAGGTACGTGCCGGCGACGCGGAAGATGAACCGCGACGTGCGGATCACGCTCGGGACGATGCGTTCCTCGCGGCCCTCCGCGACGTACAGGGTCCCGATCTGTCCGCCACCGACCGCCAGCAGCGACAGCACGACGATGACGATCCCCTGCCCACCGGCGAAGTGGGTCAGGTGGCGGTAGAGCGCGAGCGACTGGGGCAGGTGGTCGAGGTCCTGGACCAGCGACAGCCCGGAGGTCGTCAGTCCCGACATCGCCTCGAACCAGGCGTCGAGCCAGGTACCCAGGTGGCCGGACAGCAACAGCGGGACGGCGAGCAGCATCGGCCCGACCAACCACGCCAACGCGACCACGACCGTCCCTTGGGCCCAGGTCAGCGGGGCGCGCGTCACCAGCCGCGCCTCCGCCGCCCGGCCGAGGGTCAGCGCGATCGCGGCGCCGATCAGCAGCGCGGAGGCCGCGTTCCACTCCTGCAGGACGAGCGCGACGACGGCCGGCAGGGCCATGACCGCGGACAGGCCCGTGAACACCTTGCCGAGGTGGAACGCGATCACCTTCAGGTCGCGTCCGTCGGGCTTGAGCGCCATCAGCCGCCCCCGAGGTCCAGCACCCAGAGCAGCAACACGGCGGTCAGCACCGCGATGGCGACGACCACCAGAGCGGCGAGCGCGACGGAGACGACCCCGCGCAGTCCGTCGACCGGGCTCGCCACGGGCCGGGGGTCACGACCAGGCCGCTTGCCGGGCACCCCGACCTCCCTCGCCGGGTGCGGTGTCCCCGGCCGGGACGGATGCTAGTCAGGGGTGCTGCTCCTGGACCCGCCGGTCGCGGCAGCGGACCGTCACACCGATCCTCAGAAGGTGGCGCTCTCCCCGCAGGCGCAGGAGCCCGAGGAGTTCGGGTTCTCGATCGAGAAGCCGGAGGCCTCGAGGGACTCCTTCCAGTCGATCACGGCGCCGTGCAGGTAGGCGCTCGACATGCGGTCGATGCGGATGTCGACGCCGTGCTGGTGCTCGACGACGTCACCGTCGAGGGCGCGGTCGTCGAAGAACAACGCGTAGCGGAACCCGGCGCAGCCGCCGGCCTGGACGGCGACCCGCAGGGCGATCTCGTCCACGTCCGGCTGGTCGGCGAGGAAGCTGCGGACCTTGTCGGCCGCGGTCTGCGTCAGTGTGACGACGCTGTCGTGCTCGACGGGGGTGTCGACGGTGGTGTCGGCGCTCACGTGCGGGCTCCTGTCGGTCGATCGGTACCGGCCACGCTCCGGGCGGGCACCTGCGGTGGCGGCGAGTGTACCGACCGACCTGCGCGGCCCCCGGGTCAGCCAGCCCGTGCCGCCAACCGTGTGGCGGCCGCCGCCACCTCGGCTGCAGGGTCGTCGCCGGGGCCGTCGGGGGCCGCGGCCTCGACGTCGGGCAACGGAGGCGCGTCCGGACCGAGCTGTCCCACGACCGCCAGCACCGGCACGTCGGCACGCTCGCCGAGCGCCGCCACGTGGGCGACCACCTTGCCGGCCCGCGTCGTCGCGTCCAGCCGTCCCTCGCCCGTGACCACGAGGTCCGCGTCCGCGACCGCGGCCGGGAGGCCGACCAGGTCGGCGACGGCCGGCGCGCCGGTCTCGAACCGGGCGCCGATCGCGGCGGCGAGCGCGAACCCGAGGCCACCAGCGGCGCCGGTCCCCGGCTCCGTCCGCAGGTCCCGGCCGGGGGTCAGGTCACGCGCGACGACGTCGGCCCAGGTCGCCAACGCGTCCGTCAACCGCGCGACCTGCGCCGGGCTGGCGCCCTTCTGCGGCCCGAAGATCGCCGCCGCCTCCGTCAGCGGCGTCGTCACGTCCGCGAGCAGTACCACCTCGACGGCACGCCAGTCCCCCACCCAGCCGGGGCGGACGCGAGCGACCCGGTGCAGGTCGTCGCCACCGATCCGCAGTCCCGAGCCGTCGGCGACCGTCACCCAGAAGCCGAGGCCGCCCAGGGCGCCGCTGCCCCCGTCCACCGTGGCCGACCCGCCGAGGCCGACCAGCACCCGCGGGACCCCCGAGCGGCGGACCGCCTCCAGCAACTGGCCGACGCCGTAGGTCGTCGCGAGCAGCGGGTCGCGCCGGTCGGCCGGGACGAGGTGCAGCCCGCAGGCCGTCGCGGACTCGACGACCGCGGTGCCGTCCGCGCGCAGGAGCCATGCGGCCTCGACCGGATGGCCGTGCGGGCCGGCGACCTCGGCGTGCTGCCACACGTCGTCGGGGGCCGCGACCGCACGCACCAGTCCCTCGCCCCCGTCGGACATCGGCACGGGCACGAGCTCGTCCTGCGGCCGTGCCCGGCGCCAGCCGGCCGCGATGGCCGCCGCGGCCTCGTCCGCGGCCAGCGTGCCACCGAACCCGTCGGGAGCGATCACGACCCGCACGTCTGTGGCCTCCGCACTCGAACGCACCCGGTGACCCCCGCGATGCGCGACGTGCGAGGCTACTCGGCTTGCGGCACGGGTACGGCTGCCCAGCGGCGCCGGCGCCGTCCGTCCGGTAACCTCCCTGGTTGTGGTCACTGTGACCTGAACCTGTGACCGCGGCTGGGAGCCCCGACCCCGCGCCCGGCGCTCCCGCGAGAACTCCCGCGAGACCGAGGAGCTCGACGTGTCCGTCCGCCCGCCGGCCGCACCGGCCCGCAACACGACCGAGGTGCCGACGATCCCGCTCGGCTCCCCCCTGCTCCTGCTCGGCCGGGGCGCCGACCCGGCCACCGAGCGCGGCGTCGTCTGCCCCGGCGACCTGCCGGCCCGCGACGACCCGACGCTCGCCGCGCGGGCGGAAGCCGCGAAGGCCACCCTCGGTGATCGGGTGATGGTCCTCGGGCACCACTACCAGCGCGACCAGGTGATCGCCTTCGCCGACGCGCGCGGCGACTCCTTCGAGCTCTCCCGCCAGGCCGCCGCGGCGGCGGCGCCGTTCATCGTCTTCTGCGGCGTGCACTTCATGGCGGAGTCGGCGTCGATCCTCGGCCGACCCGACCAGACGGTGATCCTCCCCGACCTCGCCGCGGGCTGCTCCATGGCCGACATGGCGGAGGGCCACCAGGTCGTCGACGCCTGGGCCCGGCTCGAGCGGGCCGGGATCGCGGACGTCACCGTGCCGCTCACCTACATGAACTCGACCGCGGCGATCAAGGCGTTCTGCGGTGAGCACCACGGTGCGATCTGCACCTCGTCGAACGCCCCGACCGCGATGCGCTGGGCGTTCGAGGAGGCCCTCGACGGGGCCGACCCGGAGGCGACGAAGGTGCTGTTCCTGCCCGATCAGCACCTCGGACGCAACACCGCCGTCCTCGCGCTCGGCCTCGACCTCGACGACTGCGTCGTCTACGACCCGTGGCGCCCGGACGGCGGTCTGACCGACGAGGAACTGCGCGCGGCCCGGGTGATCCTGTGGAAGGGCCACTGTTCGGTCCACGCACGGTTCCAGCCGGAGATGGTCACCGCGGCCCGCGACCGGCTGCCGGGCGTCGAGGTGCTCGTGCACCCGGAGTGCCGCCACGAGGTCGTGTTGGAGGCCGACCGCGTCGGCTCCACGGGTCAGATCATCCGCTGGGTGGACCAGGCGCCGGCGGGCGCCCGTCTCGCGATCGCGACGGAGCTCAACCTCGTGAAGCGGCTGGGCGACGAGCACCCCGACAAGGAGGTCGTCTTCCTCGACGACACGGTGTGCTTCTGCGCCACGATGAACCGCATCGACCTGCCGCACCTCGTCTGGGTGCTCGAGGCGCTCGTCGCCGGCGAGGTGGTCAACGAGGTCCGGGTCGACGACGACACGCGCCACGGGGCCCGCATCGCGCTCGAGCGGATGCTGGCGCTGCCCGGCGACGGCGCCAGCCTGCGACGCGAGCCGGCGGTCGCCGCCACCTGACCCCCGCCGTCACGACCGCCCGCGCGGTGCTCGGGCCGGTCGGCCCTGCCTGCGGAGCCGGTCCCGGAGCGACGATGGGACACGGTGGCCCGGGGTCGCCGGGCCCGTGGGAGGGGGTGGCGTCGTGGTCACACTCGTCGTCGGTGCGTCGGGGCAGGTGGGCTCCGAGGTCGTCCGTCAGCTGGTGGAGCAGGGCCGACCGGTCCGTGCGTTGGTCCGGCCCGATGCCGCCGCTGCGCACCTGCGCGCGTACGGCGACGTCGAGGTCGTCGCCGGCGACCTGTTGCAGCCCAGCGACGTGCACCGCGCGGTCGCCGGCAGCGAGCACATCGTCGCGACGGCCAACAGCGTCATCCCCCGCAAGCGGGGCGAGTTCGGCCGCGTCGAGCGCGAGGGCTACCCGGCGTTGATCGCCGCGGCCCGCGACGCCGGCGTCGAGCGCTTCGTGTTCCTGTCGACCACGGCGTTCCCGCACGACGACCGCATCCCCGGCCAGCAGCACAAGCGCTTCGTCGAGCGGGTGCTCGCCACGAGCGGCATCGAGTACGCCGTCGTGCGGCCGGCCGCGTTCATGGAGTCGTGGCTCGCGCTACCCGGGAGCTCACTGCCGCTGCGCGGCGAGGTCGCACCGACCCTCTCCCGGGACTTCTGGTTCACCCGCGCCTTCCGGAAGGCCACCGGCCACCTCACCGAGGGGCGCGGGATGCTGACGGTCTCGGGCAGCCCGGACGTCCGCCTCTCGTTCATCGCGATCCGCGACGTCGCGGCGCTGCTGCTCGCCGCGGCCGTCCACCCGGCGGCACGGAACCGGATCCTGGAGGTCGGCGGACCGGAGGCGCTGAGCTGGCAGGAGGTCGCGACGATCTACGGTCGCATCCTCGGCCGCGACGTGAAGGTCAGTGCGTCCAGCCCGAAGCTGTTCGCGGCGCTCCGCACGGTGCTCACCCCGCTGTCCCCCGCCGCCGGCAACATCATGGCCCTGCAGGCCGGGGTCGCCAACGACATGGTGATCCCGCCGGACGTCGCCGCGGAGCTCGGCGTCGGCCCACTGCTGCGCGTCGCGGAGTTCCTCGAGCAGAAGGCCGCCCTGCCCGCCGACCGCTGACCCGGCTCACTCGCCTCCGGCCGCTACGTTCCCGCCGCGGAGCGCCGCGACGGAGCGCGGCGGCGCGTGGGAGACGACGATGGTGGACCTCGACGGGGTACTGGTGCCGTGCGTGACACCCTTCGGTGACGACGGAGGGGTCGATCTCGACGCGTACGCAGCAGTGGTGCGCTTCGTGCTCGACGCCGGCGTGCGGGGCGTGATCCCCGGCGGCACGACCGGCGAGTACTACGCGATGTCGCTCGACGAGCGCCTCGCCGTCCTGCGCCACACCGTCGAGGTGGTCGGGGACCGGGCGCGCGACCACCCGGACGGGATCACGACGATCGCGGGCTGCAACGCGGGGTCGACCCGCAACGCGCTGACGCTCGCGAGCACCGCGGCGGAGCTCGGCTACGACGCGGTGATGCTCGCCGTGCCACCGACGTCGCTGCCGAGCCAGGACGAGCTCGTCGCCCACTACACGACCGTGGCGGAGCAGGTCGGGCTCCCCGTCGTCCTCTACGACTACCCCGCCCGTGCCGGCGTCCAGATCGGCCTCGCGGCGATCGACCGCCTCGCCGACCTGCCGAACATCGTCGGCATCAAGGAGTCGAGCGGCGACCTCTCGCGGTTCCACGTGCTCCGGCGCCTCGTCGAGGGCCGCATGACGATCTGCTGCGGCGCGGACGACCTCGCCGTCGACCTCTTCGCGTGGGGGGTGCGCAGCTGGATCGCCGGGACCGCGAACGCCCTCCCGCGCCACCACGTCGCGGTGCTCGACGCCGCGACCCGCGGCGACCTCGACACGGCCCGACGCCGATTCGACGGCATCCTGCCGTGGATCCAGGACTGCGAGGCCGGCGCCTACAACCAGAAGGCCAAACTCGGCCTGGCCCACCAGGGGATGCCGGCCGGCCAGGTCCGTGCGCCGCTCCAGCCGCTCGACGA
>SLMP01000071.1 GCA_007133465.1 Nitriliruptoraceae bacterium
GTGCGCGCCTACCACGGCACCCGCCGGCTCCCGAAGGCGCATGTGGCCCGGATGCGGATCTCGATGCCTGCCACCCTCGAAACCTGGGTCGCAGACACCAACGGCGATCCGATCTTCGCCGTGATCGCCCCACCCTCGGCGTCGACCGCGGCGGAGGTGCGCCGGCTGCTGCCTGAGCTGAAACAGCTGGTGGGCGGACGGCGTACCACGGTGGTGTTCGACCGGGGCGGCTGGTCCCCAGACCTGTTCGCCGACCTGACCGGCAACAACTTCGATCTGCTCACCTACCGCAAAGGCACCATCCGTCCCGAACCCGCCGCGGCGTTCACCGACCACACCTTCACCGACGAACGCGGTGTCGTCCATCGCTTCAAGCTGGCCGACCGCAAGGTGCGCATCCGCCTGTCCGCCGCAGGTGCGAAACGTCACAGCCGCAAGACCATCACCCTGCGTCAGATCGTGCGGCTGTCCCCCGACGGCCATCAGACCCACATCCTCACCTCACGGCACGACCTGCCCGCCGCCGAGATCGCCGCACGGATGTTCAACCGGTGGCGACAGGAGAACTACTTCCGCTACGCCCGGCAGCACTTCGCCCTCGACGCGCTCGACACCTACACCGTCGTCGAAGACAACCCTGACCGGACCGTGCCCAACCCCGCCAAACGTGCTGCCCAACGACGTGTCCGCCAGCTCGAGCAGGTCGTCGCCGACGCTGAGGCCACCCTCGGTCGCCACCACAACGCACCCCAGCAGCTGTCCGCCACCCTCGACCAGCTCGAGGCCACCCTCGACGAGCTCCGCGGCCAACTTGCCGACGCCCGGCAGGCCAATGCGGACACCCCCGCACGTCTGCCACTCGCCCACATCGCTCCTGACGCGCGGCTGCTCGACTCGGAGACCAAGCTTGTCACCCACGCCTGCCGCATCGCGGCCTACAACGCCGAGTCAGCCCTGGCCCGCCTAGTCGCCCCCCACTACGCCCGCGCCAAGGACGAAGCCCGCAGCCTCATCCGCGAAGCACTCAGCAGCGCCGGAGACCTCCACCTCGCCGACGGCCACATCCACGTCACCCTCAACCCGCTGTCCGCCCCCCGCCGCACCCGCGCACTCGCCGCCATCTGCGAGCTGCTCAACGACACCCAAACCGTCTACCCCGGCACCGACCTCGTGCTGACCTACACCGTCAAACCCCACCCCGGCACCACATGAACTTCCTCACGGCACCAAGAGTCCTGGATTCGGGGTGCCCTTCAGGGCGACGGACGAGCCCCCTGACAGCTGAGTTGGCTATCAACGAGCTGTCAAACAGCAGACCCCGACTGAATATCCGGGCCTACGGGGTGGGGCGTAGAGGATTCGAACCTCCCGAAGCCAGTGGTGTCGTGTACCGCTAGAGGCCGGATTATGCCGCTGAGCTGCGGAAATACAGCCATGGCATTCCACCGGATATCCTACCGTGATACCCGCTGCCGGACCGTTCGTTGCCACGGCGTTGCCACGGGGCGTCCGTGGAGCGCTCAGCGAGCGCCGGTGCCTGCGGCGTCTCGCCTGGTATCCCGCAGGTGGTGAAGCGTGTCGCCATGGCTGTCATCCAGGAACGCCAGGCCGACCTCGATACCCACCGCTTCGCCACCACCACGCCAACGCCGGCGCTGGTCGCCTTCCTGCGCGAGGCACGCACCGCGAGGCTGGTCGCCTTCGTCGCCGGGGTAACCGAGACCCGCGCGACCCGCCAGTGGCTGAGGGCGAACGCGAGGTCGGCTCCAACCAACGCGGAAGCGGCTGCGCGCCGCCGCCCACGTGGCCCGGCTGATCACCGAGGCCTTCGACGACCGCTCCCCCGCCTGGGTACTGCGCCACGCCACCGACGACACCGATCGGGCTGCGGTGCTGGCCTCGGCCGGCCGCTTCGTCGTCGAGTGACCAGGCCGCCGTTCGGCAGCGCCACGAGGTTGCCGCCGTCCGTGTCGGTCGCGGACCCGACCCGCTCGACTTCGTGCCACTCGCCTAACAGACCTGGGAAGGCCGCTACGACGATCCCGACCGCACCTGACGCACGCTGTACCTCGCTTCTGACGCCTTCGGCGCACGGGTCGAAGTGCTGGGACGGTTCCGCCCCCCCACGATGATCTGATGGCTGACCTCACGGATGTTGGCCGCGAGCGGCCCACAGCGGGAGCTGACCCAGACCATCGCGCGCGAACTCCATCTCCACGACGACACCCACGCCATCGAGTACCCCTCCCGCCACGGCGAGACGATCCGCTGCATCGCCATGTACGAAACCGACGGCGACCTTCCCGGCATCGCTCCCATCGGCACGCCCTACGGCCTGTCAATCGACGCCGACGACCGCGCCCTGGAACGCGCCATGCGACTCCCACGGCCTGTCGCGGGAGCTGTAGCGGCGGGCGTTGCCGCTGATCACAAGCGCACGACAATGCCCGTTGTGGGTGGAGCAGTGGGTCGGTGGAAGCGGTCGATGTCGCTCGAAACTCCCGGGCGGGGCGTGTCAGCTGTTACGCAGGTCCTCGTGCGCCCATGGTGCGCCAGGCAGCAGCAGTTCCGGGTCACTGGTCAGCAGGGTGGCTTGGTGAGCGAGCGCGGTCGCAGCAGCGAAGGCATCTGCGTAGGCCATGGCGTGGTCCGCCTTGATGGTGGCGGCTTCCAGGACCCGGTTCGCATCGGGCAGATCGAGGTCCAGCTGTGGCCGTAGGTCACGCACCACCGACTCGGCCGCCTCGTGCCCGTGCAGCCGCCGGACGACGTAGAAGACCTCACCCAGGTTGATCCAGCTCATCACCGGCCTGCTGTCGCCCTCGAGTTCCGCCTGGACACGCAAGGCAGCGGGCTCCGTGCCCTCGAGCAGGCGCAGCACCGCCCAGGAGTCGAGGACGACCGTCACCGGCGGTCCTCGCGCGCGCGGTCGTCCGCACGCTCGCGATCACGCTCGTCAACCAGTGCGCTACCGGCGAACCGCCCTCGCAGCGGCCGCGCGGAACGCACCGACCGGACCGCGACATGGTCGCCGTCACGCCAGAAGGTGACCTCGTCGCCAGGCTCGATACCGAGCACGTCACGAAGGTCCTTCGGGATGACAACCTGCCCCTTCGGGCCAACCTTGTGAGTCATACGTAGCAGTATGACCTGGTCCGGCGACGATCGCAACGGACCCTCCACAGTCACGGTGATGGCGTCCCCACCGGGTAGCTCCAACGAACATCTATATGCAATTGCTGCTCGGGCAGCCGGGTTCATACGCGTCGGTCGGCGCTGCTCACCGCAGGGTCGAAGCTTGTCAGCAGCCGCGAGCTGCGCTGGGTCACGGCCGTGCCGAGCGACGATGAGGTGGCCGCGTTCCTCGTCGTCGATGATCTCGAGGATGTCTCGCTGCCGGGTCTCGCGGACGGCGGTTGCGGGGGCCGGCTGCGCGGCGGTCCGTCTGCGCCATGATGCCGGCGCGGACGGACCACCGTGGTCCAGTCAGCGGCAGGGGAAGGCTCGCAGCGAGGCTGAGCCCAGGGTGGTGTCGGTGATCGTCCAGTCGCAGCCGAGACGCGGATCGTCGATGTTTGCGCGGAGGTCTTCACCGGTGGGTGCGTGCCCTGTGTCGACCCATGCGAACAGATCGGTGTAGGACTGGACCCATTCGGACCCGCTGAAGGTGCAGTGACCGACGTCACGGATCGCGCGTTGGACCAGCAGGTCGCTCTTGCCGTTGGCTTCGACCCGATCGGCGTAGACCAGTTGCATCTCGATCGGGACGAACAGATCTCCGATCGTGTGGATGCTCAGCACCGGGATCGACGGATCGCCCTCGATGAGCGGCGCCGGCTTCTGCCCCTGGGACTTGCGGATGCGGTTGGCGCCCTCGACCCGTTCGATGTCGTCGTTGAGGAACGCGAACTGTTCCCCGTAGCTGGCGTAGTCGGTGTCGGTGTTGTCAGCGACGATGCCCGAGCGGTTCGCGATGGTCCCGTCACCAGCGCCCAGCTCGAAGAAGAAGTCCCCGGTCGGGCTCGCACCGAGGTGCCAGTAGTCCCACGCGGCGTCGTAGATCGCGCCCCGCTCACCGCCGGAGCGGACCTCGACGAAGTCCTTGAACAGCTCGCCGTCGTCGGTGAGGGTGCTGAAGCCGCCGGTAAGGAAGCCGCCGGCCGCCCAGCTCGCGGTGACGCCCGGCACGCCGGTGGGCGCGATCGACAGGGCTTGCTTGATCTTTGGCACCTCAACGTCCAACCAGGTTTCGCTCGGGTAGTCCACCTCCACGCCGGCGATGGCGGCCGCGCCAAGGTTGTAGTCGAGGAAGTAGTCGAACAGCTCCACGTCGCCCATCACACCACACGCCGGCAGGGCACCGTCGTAGAGGGTGGGGAACCGCTCGATAGCGGCGCCGGTGACGTGCCCGCCCATGGACGCACCAGCGAGATAGGTGCGCGAGGGCTGGCCCCACAGCGCGGCGGCCCGACGGGTGACGTTCTTGGTGTCGAGGACCCCGACGCCAGGGTCGTAGCTGTTGCGACGGTAGCTGGACGCGATCCAGGCGTAATCGTTGTCGAGGAGCCACTGCCGGGCCGGAGGCGGGTCGACGTAGAGCCGCTCACCCTCGCCGCGGTAGCCGTGCGCCCACACGACCAGCTCGCCGTTCCAGTTGGCCGGCTTCTGTCCGATGTAGCCAGCGCCGGCGATCTCGCCCTGCACGGTCTCCAGCCCAGCTGCCTCGATACTCGACAGCGAGACGCCCTCCCCCAGTGGCGTGGTGTCGCCGCCCCCGAGCGGGGTGACGGCGTCAAAGACGTAGTTCGGGCCGCGCGCGTCGGAGCTGTTGTTGCCCTTGCCGGGCTGGCCCTGGCCTTGACCGGCCTCCTTGGCGGCGGAGGCTTGCGGGCTCGCGGGGGCGGCGGGACCCCGCGCCGCCGCAGGGGTAGCCATCAACGTGGCCAGCAGGGTCAGAACGAACAGGACAGCGAGGGGCGGTCTACGCACGGTGATCTCCCGGTCGGTGTGCGAGAAGAGACGTCAACCCGCTCCCGACGGGAAGACCACAGGAAGATAACCGAACGCAACCGGACCGGTTGGTCTGCTGTCCAACTCCCCGTTAGGTGTCGACGTCAGGCAGAGGCGTCAGACCGCGAAACTGCACCGTGACACACAACGCTGACGACGATCATCCGGCCAGCGTCGGCGACCCTCGCTGAGCGAACCCACGCCCTGAAGAATCGCTGGCGATGGACGGTACGTGCGGGCCAGTTCCCTTCGTCAACGTTTAGCCTCCGACAGATCGTCGGCGCCTTTGTCTTTGTCGTCGTCATCCGATTCGAGAAGATAACGCCGGGAGCAGGCGGGTGAACACCGCCTCGTTGTTATGGGCGGCAGCGGCTGCCGAGGCGGCCGCACAACATCACGGTGATGGCGCGGGTCGCCGTGTACAGCACCACCGGGCTCGCCGTGCGCATTGTGTGACCAGCGGGGTGGGTACGTCCTGGCACTGCGGGGGTGGCGAACCGAGGATGAGGGTGCGGCCGTGGCAGCACGGTCCCCTGACTGCGCTGCCGATCCATCGAATACGGAGGTTCAGGCTTTGCTTCGCTGATCGTCGAAGACTGACCGGCTCGCCCCGTCCGCCTCCCAACGCCACAGCCAAATCACAGCTACCACGGTCGCGGCAACGATCACGGCGAACATTGCGACGACACCCCATTCGCCGCGGTCGGCATACCAGCCGGGGCTGTTGATCGCACTGTAGCCAAGCGCACCAAGAGCGAGAGAGGTGAGGACCCTGCCACGGCTACGCCTACGAAGCAGTGACAGCCCAGCCCCCAGAAGAAGCCCGGCGAGGGCGAGTTCAGCGACAAGGTGGAACCAGATACCGCGCATCCCTGCATCGAGCTCGGGCACTTGACCCGCAGCCAGCAGCACCACCCACAACGCCGCGATGCTGACCCCGACGACGATCTGGAACCATGCAACGAGCCTCATGATCAGCTCCCTCCGCGGCGCACTCCTAGCCGCGGCTACGATCGAGTCTCGCGCGTCGTCGATGTGGGCACCAGGGTCGAGTTCCCCCGGCTCGCGTTCAGCGGTGCGCCACCTCCGATGCTCCGCGCCAGTCTCATAAGCGTGCCGTTGAGTGCTATGGGCTGTCGAGCGTGGTGGCACGGGCGCGCATAGTCACGGTCTCGAGCGGGTAGCGATAGCGGGCGTTCTTCGCTGATTCGCGGCTCGACGGAGGAAGCGTGCAACGCGCGTGCGCCGTAGGCCCGGCGTTCCGCGTCACCCGGTGCTACTGCGTCGCTTCCGTGACCATTGCGCGGAGCCGTGTCACGACCTCGCGCGTGCCCGTGATGCTCAGTGCTGCGCCGTCGCCTCGGCCCCACAGCCAGCGGTCCAGGTCCCATGCCTCGCCGGACACCTCGGCGTGTACCGGCACCGATGGGTCGTCACGGAGCTCGGCCGCGTCGAGGTCGTAGCTGCGGCCGGAGGCAGGTGAGGTGCCGGTCATCCGGCCGAGCTCAAGGACGTAGCGACCTCCGACATCGGTGCACTCGAAGGCGACCGTCGTGCCGTCGGGGGCCCAGCTCGCCCACTCGGGGACGCCGACGAGGAACCCACGGATCAGCTCATCGACCCCATCTGCCGCGAGTGCGGCGTCGGGACGGGTCACGGTCAGGCCGGCCGCGAGCTCCGCGTCCGTGCGATGGATGAGTGCCTCGTGGGCTTGACGTCGCGCCACCCAGCCGACGTCGCCACCGAGGTCGGACCAGCTCCAGCAGCGCTCCGTTGGCGATCGGCGGGTCAACGCGTCGAGGAGCGCGACGCGCTGCGCGGTGGCGAACGTATGGAGTGCTGCGTCCGTCGGACGTTCGAGATCGTCGGCCGCGGAGGGGTCCTCGAGCAGTCGGTCGACGATCTGTGTCCAGAAGCCGTGGACCTCGGCGAGGTGCCACAGCAGATCGGCGACGTGCCAGTCAGGACATGAGGGCACCGCGGCGTCGAGATCGACGCCCGCCAGGGCCTCGAGGAACCTCCCGGACTCGGCCTCCACCACGGCGGGAAACGCGATGCTGTCCACACTGGCTCCTGGGTCGCAGTGACCATCCCGCGCCGGCGAGCTCTCGTCAATTCAAGGGAGGCGTTGCGATCACCCGTTGCACTCGCAGCCGTATGCGCACGATGCCCGCGAGGTCCGCTGACGTAGCAGTACCCCCGTGTCGTTATGGGCGCGACCTGTCGCGGAGCGACGCGCCCATATTCACTGCGAGGTGATGGCGTGAGTCGGCAGATCGCGCGTACGGCTCAGGTGCCTGTTCTTGGGCGTCAGGGCTGAATCCCAGAGAGCTCGATACTCAGCGGACGACCTCTCCCAGTGCCGCGTACCGAAGCATGTGGGCCTGGCCGCTGTGGAGGGCGTACTCGTCGATCATCTTGACCAACGTGGCCCCGAGCGGGCGTCCGTGGCCGTGCCCAGGAGATTCAAGCGTCGGTAGGTCGGCGATCGCCTGGTCCGCCTTCTCGACCTCCGCGAGGTAGCGCCGAAGATCCACCCGGATCGTGTCAACGGACCCACCGGCGTAGTCATCATCGCCGTAGACGAGGTTCTGATTTCCGCCACCAAGTCCCCAGGACAGGTACACGTGCTCCATCTGCGTCATGTGCCGGACGAGGCCCACGATCGACAATTCGAGCGGCGGCACAGACCACTCGACAAGACCTTCTGGGCTCACATCGCGCAGCTTCCGCTTGAACTGGTGGCGTTGGTAGCCGAGCCACTCGGTCAGTAGCTGTCGCCAGTCGGTGGTAGGTGTCGGCTCGTCCCGGTCGGCGAAGTCCAGCATCCCCACAATCGAGGAGTCCATCGGCCAGCTCCTTCCATGAACGCTCAACCCATCATCGCATGGCTCCACCGCACCCCTACCACCACCGTCGTCGACCACCGCATCGGCTATGGGCGGATGGTCTCAGCCGACAACCCGCACATCGTCACGGCTGCCGAGCGCTTTGCCCGGCAGCCGTGAGGGATCCCGAGCCTCACCGGGCGCCGGTTGCGCCGGCGAGGTAGGTCGCGACGATGTAGGTGGGGTTGCGGTCGAGGGCGCCGCGGGCGCGGTCGTAGCGGCGGGTCTGGCACGGGTCGGCGTGCCGTGCGAAGTCCTGCACGTCCCGGAGGCTGCAGCCGGCGTCGAGCGCGGCGGTGATGGCTGCGTGCCGTAGCGAGTGGGGCGAGATGGGCTTGTCGATCCCGGCGCGCCTTGCGAGCCGACGCACCATCCGTCCCGCGGCGTGCCGGTCGAGGCGGCTGCCGTCCTTGCGTGCGAGCAGCGGGCCGTCGGTGCGTTCACCGACCGCGGCGTCGATGGCGCGAGCCGTCCGTGGCGCGAGCGGGATGAGGGCGGGTTGGTTGCCCTTGCCGACGATGCGGACGACTCGGTGGCCGTTGGCGAGTGCCAGGTCGGACAGGTCGGTACCGCAGGCTTCCGACACGCGCAGGGCGTTCAGCGCCAGTAGGCAGGCCAGGGCGTGGTCGATGCCGCCGGAGAGTCCGGCCTGGGACGAGGAACGCGCCGAGCTCGGAGCGGTCAAGTCCGAGCCGCGTGGACTCCTGGGAGACCTTCGGGCGGCGCACATGGACGGCCGGGGAGTGTTCGAGCAGGTGCTCTTCGACGCAGTAGCGGTAGAACCCGGTGAGCACGACCAGCTTGAGCGCGACCGTGGCCGGCGCGAGCCCTCGCGCCTCGAGATCGCGTGCGTAGAGCTCCACGTGGGGACGGCGGACATCCGCCAGCGGTTCCAGATGGTGCAGTTCGCACCAGTCGAACCACAGCCGAACCTGAGTGGCGTACGCCTGCCGGGTCCCTGGGGACGAGTAGCTAGCGACGAACGCGAGCGCCGCCCAGCTGGCCAGGTCCTGCTCGCCGGCGACCGGCAGGAGAAGGGTGGATGTGGTCATGCGAGAACCTCCTCTCCGGCACAGGGCGCGCCGGCACCCCGAGCTTCCCCTTCATCCACACCCGCCATGGTCGATGCATGCCCCGTTGCTTACACTGGGCGGATGACCGACCAGCAGGCTGGACTCATCGTCACGGACCCCGACGTCGTCGGTGGTCAAGCCCGTGTCCGCGACACCCGGATCCCGGTCAGCGTCGTCCTCGACTGCTTGGCAGCAGGCCTGAGCGAAGCTGAGATCATCGAGCAGTATCCGACCTTGACGGTCGAGGGCGTCCGCGCCGCTGCGGCCTACGGTGCTGCGCTCGCGCGCGAAGAGATCCACCCGCTGCCCGCGTGAAACTCAAGCTCGACGAGAACCTGCCTCACGATCCGGCCGCGGCGCTACGTCGCGAGGGCCATGACGTCCACACGGTCGTCGATGAGCAGCTCGTCGGCGAGAGTGACCCGGTGGTGGGGAAGCGGCAACGGATGAGGGCCGGATCCTGCTCACCCTCGACCGCGGGATCGGTGACTTGCGGCGCTACCCACCAGGAAGCCATGCCGGCGTCCTCGTCCTTCGACCAGTTGCACAGGACCCGGACAGCATCCCGACCCTCATCCAGCGACTCGTGAGAACCCACCCGCTCGACGAACTCCGTGGCTGCGTGGTCATTGTCGAGCCACGCAAGGTCAGGATCCGGCGACCCGACTCGGACGGTCTCTCTTGATACCACAGGGTGCTCTCGATGAGATCCGGCGGTGGGCCTACCGCCGGGTTCCCGAACACGCCCGACACCAAGTTCGTCTTGAGGTGGACGTCACCGACCGCGCGTGACCATCCTTGAATGCCGCCCGCCGTGGCCGCCCGAGTACGGCCCGGACTGGACCCGGTTCCCAATCGCACGATTGCGCTACACGAAGTCCCGCAACCGATGGTCCCTGTACTGGCGAGACCGGAACCTCAAGTTCCACGAGTACGACCTCGCCGACCCCACGCCCCACATCCAGGACCTCCTCGATTGAGATCGACCGCGATCCCACGAGCATCTTCTGGGGCTGAACCTGTTTCGGGCGCCCCACCGACCTTCAGGCACCGCCCGAAGTCACGGCTGCCGAGCGTTTTGCCCGCCAGCCGTGAGCGGATCCCGAGTCTCAACGGGCGCCGGTTGCGCCGGCCAGGTAGGTCGCGACGATGTAGGTCGGGTTGCGGTCGAGGGCGCCGCGGGCGCGGTCGTAGCGGCGGGTCTGGCACGGGTCGGCGTGCCGTGCGAAGTCCTGCACGTCGCGCAGGCTGCAGCCGGCGTCGAGCGCGGCGGTGATGGCTGCGTGTCGTAGCGAGTGGGGCGAGATGGGCTTGTCGATCCCGGCACGCTTCGCGAGCCGACGCACGATCCGTCCCGCGGCGTGCCGGTCGAGGCGGGTGCCGTCCTTGCGTGCGAGCAGCGGGCCGTCGGTGCGTTCACCGACCGCAGCGTCGATGGCTCGAGCCGTCCGTGGCGCGAGCGGGATGAGGGCGGGTTGGTTGCCCTTGCCGACGATGCGGACGACTCGGTGGCCGTTGGCGAGTGCCAGGTCGGACAGCTCGGCTCCGCAGGCTTCCGACACGCGCAGGGCGTTCAGCGCCAGTAGGCAGGCCAGGGTGTGGTCGTTGCCGCCGGACAGCCCGGCATGGACGAGGAACGCGCCGAGCTCGGACCGGTCGAGTCCGAGCCGGGTGGACTCCTGGGAGATCTTGGGTCGGCGTACATGCACCGCCGGGGAGTGATCCAGCAACTGTTCCTCAACGCAGTAGCGGTAGAACCCGGTGAGCACGACGAGCTTGAGCGCGACCGTGGCCGGAGCGAGGCCTCTGGCTTCGAGGTCGCGGGCGTACAGCTCGACATGAGGACGGCGGACGTCGGCCAGTGGCTCGAGGTGGTGCTGGGTGCACCAGTCGAACCACAGCCGCAGCTGGGTGGTGTACGCCTGCCGGGTACCTGGGGACGAGTAGCTGGCGACGAACGCGACCGCGGCCCAGCTGGCCAGGTCCTGCTCGCCGGCGACGGGCAGGAGAAGGGTGGATGTGGTCATGAGAGGACCTCCTGTTCTGCGCCGCGAGATTGGCGCGAGACCAGCGTCCACCCGTGCTACCTTCAGGACAACCGTAAGGTTCGGAGGTGGGCGATGCCGCAACGCTTCATCGGGGTGGAACAGGCCCGCGGGCAGCTCGGCCGCCTGGTCGATGATGTGGCCGGCGGGTCTGAAGCCATCTCGCTGACCAAGCGAGGACGTCCCGTCGCGGTCCTGGTCAACCGGGACGAGTGGGAGGCCCTGCAACAGCTCGTTCGTGCCGAGGCTCGTGAGGAACTGCGGCACCGGTTGACGCAGGTGCGTGAACGCGTCACCGACGCCGGTCTGGACCCGGCCACCGTGGATGAAGCGATCGAGGCGGCCCGGAACGTGTCGTGATCCGCGCCGTCCTCGACACCAACACCATCGTGTCCGGAGTCGGGTGGGGCGGGCCACCCGGAGCCGTACTAGACGCCGCCCTGGCCGGCCACTTTGAGATCGTCGCGAGCCCAGCCCTGCTCGATGAACTACGGCGCGTACTCGCATACCCCAAGCTGCAGGCCGTCATCGGCGACGCGGACGAGCTCGTCAAGTTCCTCGCGCTGGCCGCCGTCGTGGTCACCCCAACGGAGACGGTCGCTGTCTCCCGGGATCCCGACGACGACCGCCTCATCGAAGCCGCCCAGGCCGGCCGCGCCGACGTCATCGTCACCGGCGATCAAGACCTGCTCACCCTGGGGCATATCGGCCAGATCCAGGTCCGGACACCCCGAGAGTTCCTCGAGTCTTTCTACCCGGGCACCTGACTCCCGCCAGCCAGGCGGGGAGCAACTATGGGCGGAAGCGACTCTGACCACACACCCGCCCATCATCACGGTTATCTGGAGCCCGGCCCCGGAACAGGTCCCGGACCAGCAGGTTTGCGTCAGCTACATGTGGCTGACGAGAGGCATGACGACGGGATCGGTCCTCTCCCGGGGTGGCGCCGGCCCACCTGGTGGGCGCCGCTGACGTGGCTTGCCTCGCCCGGCACCGGGCCACGATCCGGCTCCGGAGCGGTGACCTCGTCCACTGTCGTCGCTGGCGGCCAGGGGCGGCGATCAGCGCTGAGGGTGCGCTGGGCTGCTCTCGGGAGCTGGGCCGTCGGCTCGAGTGCCGGGCGAGGTCGCGGTGCGCCGCCGGCCGGGCCCCGCGTGTGCACGTCGTGCCGGAGGAAGCGTGAGCGGCCGTGCGAGGGCACGGCCCCCGATCTCGCGCCCTACGGCCGGCAACCTGCACGTCAGCTACAGGCTCAAGATAACGCGTGGCCGACGGAGCCAGACACCCCCGTCAGCCACGTCAGCCACACCCCGAACCGGGCTCCAGATGATCACGGTGATGGCTTCATTCGGCGGGTAGCCATACCGGCGTGTTGTCTACTTCCGTGGGGGCGGAAGGGGAGGCAACAGTTAGGGCCTCACACCTGGTTCGTAGTGAGCCCTGCGCCGGGAGGGAGCTGTCAGACGGGATCAGCCTCGTCCTTGTCCGATGCGGAACGCGGCGACCGACCTGGTGCGTGGTCATGCGGCCTCGGCCGGCGCGGGTCGGGGATCGATAGCCTGCGGCTGGCGCCATCGCCAGGTCGCGATCGTGGTCGCGGCGATCAGTGGGAGCATCAGCAGGTTCAGTGTGGCCCATCCCGCGGTGTGCAGCAGGGCTCCGGCGAGCAGGGAGCCGAAGGCGACGGCGGTGAAGATGACGAGCTCGTTGATGCCTTGGACCTTGCCGCGTTCGGCGGGAGCGTGGGTGGTCGCGAGCAGGGCGCTCCCGCCGACGAAGAGGAAGTTCCAGCCGATGCCCAACAGCACGAGCGCGACCCAGAAGTGCGCCATGCTGTGACCGGACATGGCCGCGGTGACCGATGCGGCGAGCACGGCAGCCCCGGTCAGCAGGATGTTGGGGAACCCGAAGCGGGCGATGAGGTGGCCGGTGACGAAGGATGGAGCGAACATGCCGAGCACGTGCCACTGCATCACGGTCGCCGCGTCGGGCAGCCCGTAGCCTTCGTGCTGCATCGCCAGCGGTGTGGCGGTCATCACCAGGATCATGATGGTGTAGCCGACGGTCGCGGCGAGCAGGGCGACCCCGAACGCCGGGTTGGAGCGGATCTCGCGCATCGGACGTTGCTGGCCGGTCCGGGCTTCCTCGTCGTTGGGGATCCGTAGCCAGGTGTGCAGGGCGGCGCCGATGATGGCGAGCGCGACGATCACGGCGTAGGGGCCGGCATCGGGGAGTCCGGCCAGCAGCTCGTTGGTTCGGCTGGCGTTGAGTGGTCCGAGGAAGGCCGCCATGACCCCGCCGGCGAGCACGAGGGAGATGGCGCGGCTCTCGAAGGCGGGGCTGGCGGCGTCGGCGGCGGCGAAGCGGTGGTAGTTCGCGAACGCTTGGTAGAGGCCGAGGAGCAGGTTGCCGGCGCTGAACAGCCAGAACGACTCGAGGGCGATGGCCCAAACCGACAGGGCACCCCCACCGGCTCCACCGACCAGCGCTCCGATGAGGAAGCCGGCGCGTCGTCCGATGCGCTTCATGAGCAGGGAGGCTGGCAGGGCGGCTAGCACGACGCCGATCATCATCATCGCGATCGGCAGGGTGGCCAGCGCCGGGGTGGGGGCGAGCCGTTGGCCGACGATGCCGCTCAGCGTCATCACGGTGATCGCGGCGATGAGGAAGAGGGCCTGGTTGGCGGCCAGGATCGCCACGTTCCGGCGTTCCTGGCTGGCGGGTCGGGGCATGGGAGGCTCCGCGGTTCTGACGGAGGGTCAGAAGGTGACGATGCGGTCGGCGTCGAGCGTCCAGTCGGCGAGCTGTTCCATCGAGGAGCGCAGGGCTCCTTCGACCAGTTGCTTCTCCTCGAGGCCGCGGGCGTCGAGGCAGGTGCCGCAGCAGCCGATCTCGCCGTCGCGGCGCAGCAGGCTGCGGATCATCCGGTCGAGGTGGTAGTAGCCGTCGGGGACCTGTTGGCCGTCGATCGCAGACACGACCGCGTCGCCCATCAGGAAGACACGTACGTGCACGCCGTCGCGTTTGGCGAGGGTGCCCGCGAGCCGGAGGGCGTTGAAGGGCAGCTCGGACCCGTAGGCGGGTCCGTTGACGATGAAGAGGACGTTCATGTCGATCTCCTGTCTTTCGTCGGTGGAGGCTGCGGCGGGGATGGGGAGGCTGGGTCGTGGAGCAGCCGCAGCGTTTCGGTGTCGCCCGACAGTTCGATCCGGCGGCCAGGAACGGGGTTGTCTTGCAGCTGGCTGCCGTGGCACGCGACGGCGTGCTGCTGCCGGGTCCGGTCCACGCGCACGGTCAGGTCGAGTTCGTCGTCTTCGCGGCCGACGAAAGGGACGCCGAACTCGGCTCGTAGCGCGGCCGCGATCCGCTCGGGGATGGCCCAGCCCCACGCCGGGATGCCGAGCTGACGTGCGGCTTGCACGGTCGCGGTGGTGGCGTGCTGGTGGTCGGGGTGGCCGGTGATCCCGCCGTGGTCGAAGGTGAGCAGCGCCTCCGCGCCGGGCCCCGCGGCGACGATCTCGGCGGCAAGCTCTTCGAGCGGGACGGTGGTGAGGGCGCCGTCGGGGTGGTGGCGCAGGATCACCTGGTTGATCCCGAGCGCCTCCGCGGCGCAGTGCAGCTCGGCGGCGCGGCGAACGTCGAGGTCAGGGCCTGCGCCGAGGGTGGAGGTCTCGCCGGCCGTGAAGCACACCAGCCGCGGACGCGCGCCCGCGTCGCTCATCACGGTGATGAGCGCGCCGAGCCCGAAGCTCTCGTCGTCTGGGTGGGCGCAGACGATGGTGACGTCGGTGTAGCGAAGGGCGCCGGCAGGAGTGGCGGCACCGGACGTCGGTCTCGACCGGTTCACCATCAGCGGGTCTGTCCTCATCGAGGGGGGTGGGGCAGGTCGAGCACGGCGATCTGGAAGGCGCCGATGCTCGGTGCCCATCTGCCCGCGTGCTCGGCAAGTCGAGCGAGCTGGGTCACCCCGGGCACCACGCCGGGGGCGTACAGGACGGCGTGCACTCGGAGCTGACCCCGGCCAGCGAGCAGCTCACGGAGCTGCCGTGGGGTGTGGAGGCAGGCGCCGCTCCATGGCGGGTTGCGGAGTTCGCGCCGGTGGGCGAGACCCCATGGGCTGTTCGGGTTGAGGGTGGCGACGACGATCCTGCCGCCCGGCAGGCTGACCCGGATCAGTTCGTCCACGACACGACGCGGGTCCTCGGCGAACTCGAGCAGCGTGACAGCGACCGCGACGTCGAAGGTGTCGTCGGGGAGCGGGAGCGTGTGCGCGTCGGCGCGCAGGAGCGTCGCGTCGGTGCGCGACGCAGCGAGTGCGAGCATGGCCGGGTCGTTGTCGACCCCCGTGACCTCGGCACCGGCGTGTTCGAACGCTTCGGTGAACCGTCCGGTGCCGCAACCGACGTCGAGGAGCTCCTGCCCGTCGAGCGGGCCAAGCGCGGCGAGCAGCGCGTCGCGTTCGACGGCGAACGCGTGGCGCCCCCAGGGCCCTTCGAACCAGCGGTCGTAGCGATCCGGGTCGAGGGTGCCAGCGGTCTCGGGGTCGCTGCTCATGGCGAGCTCGTGGTCTTGGAAGGCGTGGTCCGTCCTTCGCGTGGGTGGGTCTCGCGCATGCGGAGGGTGACGTCGAGGCCGGACGCGGCGGTGATGGCGGCGACCGCGATGATGGCGGTCTGGAGCGAGTACAGGTCGGCGAGGGTGCCGGCGAGCACGGCGCCGACGGCGAAGCCGATGTCGCGCCAGAGGCGGTAGACGCCGACGGCGGCGCCTCGCCAGGCGGGGTGGGCGACATCCCCGACGGCGGCGATCAGTGTCGGGTAGGCCATCGCGGTGCCGGCACCGAACATCGCGCTGCCGAGCGCCCAGACGCCGAAGGTGTCGCCGAGGGCGATGATCAGCAGGCCAGCGGCCTCGGTGAACTGCCCGCTGGCGATCAGCCACTTGCGGCCCACCCGGTCGGAGAGCGCGCCGGTGAACAGCTGCCCGACGCCCCACACGGCCGGGGCGATCGCGACCAGCAGCCCGACGGTGGACAGCTCGAGCCCACCGAGGGCGAAGAACACCGGGAACAGTCCCCAGGCCATGCCCTCGTTGAGGTTGTTGACCAGCCCGGCCTGGGAGGCGGACGAGAGCGACCGGTCGCGCCAGGTGCCGAGCGCGAACACCTGCCGGGCGGACAGGTCGCCGTCGTGGCCGTTCGCGCCGATCACGTGGTTGGCGACCTCGTGGGCGACGTGGGCGGCGGTCTCGCGGACGAACACGCTGGAGAGTCCGATGCCGAGCGCCGCGAACGCGAGCCCGAGCAGGAACGGTGCCGGGCGCAGGCCCGCGGTCTGGGCGATCGCGCCGGTGGCCCACGCTGCCACGGCGACGGCGCCGTAGCCGGCCGCTTCGTTGAACCCCATCGCGGTGCCGCGCTTGGCGGGCCCGACGAGGTCGATCTTCATGATGACGGTCACCGACCAGGCCAGGCCCTGGTTGACCCCGAGCAGGACGTTGGCGAACACGACCCAGCCCCAGGTCGGGGCCCAGATCAGCAGCAGGGGGACGGGGATGGCGAAGAGCCAGCCGGCCAGCAGCACCGGTTTGCGGCCGAACCGGTCGGCGAGGGTGCCGGCGAAGTAGTTGACAATCGCTTTGGTGAGCCCGAACGCGGCGATGAAGGTCAGCATCGCGGTGTAGGCGGTGAGACCGAACTCCTGCTCGGCGAGCAGCGGCAGCACGGTGCGTTCCATGCCGACCATGCCGCCAACCAGCGCGTTCACCGCTACCAGCAGCACGAACTGCGGCAGGTTCTCCTTGAGCCCCAGCTGCAGTGGGCGGCGTTGCTGGGTGCCGCTCACGCCCCAGCTCCGGTCTGAAGCTCGCCGAGCTCATCGGGACCGCCGGCTAGCACTGCGACGTCGTCGTGACCGACGCGTTGCAGCAGGCTCGCGGCCGACATGGCGCGCTCACCGTGGCCGCAGTGCACCAGCAGCGAGGTGTCCGGGACGGTGTCGGCCGAGTCGGGCAGCGCGCCGAGCTCGACGTGGAGCGCGCCAGGGACGTGACCGGCGACGAACTCGGTCGTCTGGCGGATGTCGAGGACCTGCCGACCGTCCGCACCGTCGGCCGCGTCCACCAGCGGTGTAGTGGCGAGCGGCCTGCCGGCGTCTCGCCAGGCGTCGACGCCCCCGTCCAGCTCACCGACGAGATGCTCGAACCCGACGGTCAGCGTCGCCCACACGAGGTCGTAGCGGTCGACGGTGTCGTCGGCGACGAACACCACCGTCTGCTCACGGCGGACGAGCCAGCCGAGCCAGGTCGCGAACTGGGCCCGCCACGGGTTCGACAGCGACCCCGGCAAGTGACCCGCGGCGAACGGGCCGACCTGTCGGACGTCGACGATCTCGGCGCCGTCGGCCACCGCCGCCTCGAACGCCTCGAGGCCCAGCTGCGGCAGCGTCGGCGGCGTGGGCCCGTGGATACCCGGCCCGGCCCGGTTGACGTCGCGGAGCTCCAGGAAGTACGGCGGGTAGGAGCCGAGCCCACCGAGCAGCCGGGCCACGAAGGTGTCCTCGTCCGGGCTGTCGGCGAGCAGCGGGTTCGACGCACGCTCGCGACCGATGGTGGTGGTGCGCTCCCCGCCGCCCGCCACCGAGCAGAACGACCCCCCACCGTGGGTCGGGTAGACCGCGAGATCGTCGGGCAGGGTGAGCAGTCGCTGGTGGATGGAGCGGTAGGCCGCCCGCGCGAGCGGTTCGGTCTGCTCGGCGGACAGCAGATCCGGACGTGCCACGCCACCCGCCATCAACGTCCCCCCGGAGAACAGCGCCACCGGACGGGCGCCGTCGCGTAGCAGGTAGGCCATGTGCTCGGGGGTGTGTCCGGGTGTGGCGATCACCTCGAGCCTCAACCCGCCGAGCTTCAGCTCATCGCCGTCTCGCAGAGGCTGGTGCACGTAGGTGAGCTCGCTGCCGGCGGGAGCCAGCAGCTGCGCCCCGCGGGCGGCGAGCTCGCGGCCACCGGAGACGAAGTCGGCATGCAGGTGGGTCTCCACCACGAACCGCGCCGTTAACCCGCGCCGGTCCAGCTCGCCCAGGTAGGGGCGCGGATCGCGCTCAGGGTCGACCACCAACGCCCCACCATCACCCAGGTCCACCAGATAGGCGCTGTTGCCCAGCCCCTCGTCCACCAACGGGATGACGTCCATGTGGCCTCCATCTCCTCGAACGACACTTCTACTCAAACGGATGCTTGACAAGAGGATGCCGGTCCCGCACCTTAGTGTCAAACAACTGTTTGAGAAAATGCGCTAGGGTGAGCGGTGAGACCGGAGGGATCGGATGACGAGGAGCGAGCGCCGCGAGGCGAAGGACGCCTTGTTCGACGGGTTCGCGTCGGTCGCGAAAGCGCTGGCGTCGGGCCGCCGTGCGGAGATCGTCGAGCTGCTGGCCCAGGGCGAGCGCACCGTCGACGAGGTCGCCGGCGAGCTCGGTCAGTCGCTTGCCAACACCTCCCACCACCTGCGCACGCTCGCTCGTGCCGGGTTGCTCGCCAGCCGACGTGCCGGCACCCACGTGCACTACCGGCTCACCTCCGACGATGTGCTGGAGCTGTGGTGGGCGATGCGCAAGGTCGCTGTTGAGCAGCTCGGCGAGCTCGATCAGCTCGCGCACGGCTACCTCGGTGACCGCGACCGGATCGAGACCCTCACCCGCGACGAGCTCATCGCACGCCTCGACCGCGGTGAGGTCGTCGTCGTCGACGTGCGCCCACACGCCGAGTACGCCGCCGGCCACCTGCCGGGCGCGGTGCACGTCCCACCCGACCAGCTCGAACTGCTCGACGAGCTGCCCGACGACCGGGAGATCGTCGCCTACTGCCGGGGGCCGTACTGCGTCTACGCCGACGACGCGGTCCGATGGCTCCATCAGCACGGCCGACAGGCGCTCCGTCTCGAGGACGGCCTGCCCGAATGGCGCCGGGCCGGGGGCGCGGTCGACCTCTGACCTGGGCACAGATCAGAGCGACGCGATCTGCTCGACCGAGGTTCGGATCCGAACGCGCACGTGTGCAGTTCGAGGCATCAGCCGGCGCGGACGCACTCAGCTGCCATCCACGGGCGCGTGCGTGGACGGTCCGACGCCCCGTTCGAAAGAACCGGCACACGGACAGGTGGCCAACATGGTCGTAACCGCCGTGTGTGCACGACCGCGAGCGTCGGCTGGCGTAGCTCCGCCGCCGTGTCGCTATGGGCGCCACGCATCGGAGAGCGGCGCGCGCATATTCAC
Source organism: Nitriliruptoraceae bacterium (assembly GCA_007133465.1). GTDB lineage: Bacteria > Actinomycetota > Nitriliruptoria > Nitriliruptorales > Nitriliruptoraceae > SLMP01. The sequence continues at coordinate 19,290 of SLMP01000071.1, forward strand.
GGCTGCCGCTCGGGGAGGATGCGACCGGCTGATCGTTGTCGCCGCGGGTTCCGTGGCGGAACGGCTAGAGGTTCGGTCGTGGTGTTCGGTCCGCAGTGAGGTGACCATCGACGGCCCGGAAGCGCGGCTAGGTTCATCTGGCGACGGAGTTCATGTCGCTGTGCGGGGGTACAGGATGAGGTCGGCTCGGTTCGGCGGGTCTCCCTGCCGTTGGCCGTCGTCGCGTTGGTGGCGGCTGGCTGTGGATGGGTGCAGCCCGCACTGTCGGCTGAGGAGTTGGAGCAGCTCACCGTCGCCGTCCTTGAGCGACTGCCCGTCGAGCCCCTTGGTGAGGACTTCGGGGTCACCAGCGAACAGATCAAGCTCGATCGCCCCTACGCCACGGCACACGCCGTAGGTCCCGAGGTCGATCTCGAGCGGCTGGCCGCTGCCGTCATCGAGGTACTGGAGATCGACGGGCTCGAGGTGCAGCACAGCCGCCCGGTCGACTACAGCCTCGGCTACGAGGTGCTCGCCACGGACCGGCGTGTTGTGGTGCGCGTCCAGCTCGGCCCCGGCGTCGACGGCAACGACGTCTACCCGCCGCTTGAGCGCGGCACCTACATCGCGATCCGACTGGCCAACAGCAACAGCGGACCGGCTTGGACCGAACCCGACCGCTGAACACGAACGGGTCAAGCCCCGTCACAGGCTCGCCCCTCATGGAGCAGCGGCTGCCGTGAGCGCAGTCCCAGCTTCAGCGGCTATGGGTGCCCCGACCGCGACAACGTGGCGATCAGAAGCATCGGTGGTGGAGCCGTCGCCGTTTTGCACAGGGTCTCCGACGATGGCCGGCCTACCTGGCGTGGTTGACGCGCTGTCATAGACCGTGGCGTAGCCATTTGCTGAGCGCCGCCAGCACCGGCCTGACGTCCTCGGCGTATGCGCCCGGCCCGATCTCAGCGAGACGGTCATGCGTTGCCTTGATCGACTCCTGTGCTTCGGCCACCTCGCCGTTGAGCGCCGCGAGTACCGCGATCCGGCAGATCCCCACCGACTGCCGGCTGCCGGGAAGCCGGCGTGCCTCGGCCAGCAGCAACCCCGGGTCGCCGGCGAGTCGGCGCAGGTGGGGCACCCCGTGGTCCAGGACGCACGTGGCGATCTGCGCAGCCGCATCCGATGCGCTCGCCTCGTCGACAAGCCACTGCTGGTAGGTCTGCGCCGGAGTGACATACCCCAGGGCGCAGGTCGCGGTCCTGGCGCGATAACCGTCGTCCTTCGTTCCAGTGAGTTCGGCGACCAGACGTTCCGGATGACAACAAGGCGAGCCAGAGAAGCTACGGGCCCGCTGCGACGTGAACACTGCGCTCCCGTGCGGCAGGGCTCAGGCAGTAACGAACGCCCGTAGGATGCTGGCCATCTCTTCACCAGGAGCTGCCAGTTGATCCGTGAGGCTGGCACGAGCGATTTGGATGCGCTGGTCGAACTCAATCTCCACGTCCAGCGGCTTCATGTGGAGGATGAGCCTGAGCGGTTCGTTGAGCCGTCCCGTGAGGCCGTCGCGGCATGGTTGTCGGAGCGTCTCGTGCAAGAGGGGTGGCGCGCGCTGGTGGCGGAGTCCGATGGGCGCTGCACCGGGTACGTCCTGTTCGAGCTGATCGACCATCCCGTCGGGACCTTCACGGCTGCGATGCGAGCGCTCTACATCCACCAGATCGGGGTCGATCCGGGGGTCCGGCGTCGCGGTATCGGCCGGGCACTGGTGCGAGCAGTCGAACGAGAAGCAGCCGAGTTGGCTGTCCAGCAGGTCGCGCTCGATACCTGGAGCTTCAACACGAGCGCGCAGGCGTTTTTCACGGGGTGCGGGTACGAGGTCTACAACGTCCGCTTGCGGCGCCGTCTGCCCTCCCGTGGTGCGGACGAGTCTGTGGGCCAAGCCCGACCGAAGTTGCCCTAACGCCTGCGGGCTACACCCCGGTTGGGCCGTCAACGATGTCGGGTTCGTCGTTCCAGTCCACCGACGTCGTGGTGCCCTCGCGCCAGTCCGTGCGCAGCAAGGCGTAGCCGACCGCGTCGAGCAGACGACCGCCGTGGCTGGGCCAGCCGCGGCGGTAGTGGGCTTCCTTGACGAACCCCACCGCCCGAAACGTGCGTCGCATCGCGACGTTGTCCTGGCGGGTAGTCCCTTCGAGACGCTCGACGTCGAGCGTGTCGAACACCCACCGGGCCAGCTCCCGCAGCGCGGCGGTCCCGTGGCCTTGACGTCGGAGGGCGGAGGCGATCCGCAGATCGAACGTCGGCGTGGGGTCGTCGAGGTCCTCGACCCTCACAAGTCCGACCCGCTGCGCCCCGTCGGTGACGATGAAGGTAGCTCGGTCAGGCCCGTCGTAGTAGCCGTGACGCAAACGCTCGGTGACGAGGTCCCGGTCCACGGCCCCCGCGTGGAAGGGCCAGTCGTGACTGACCAGGAACTCACCGAGCCACACTACGTGCTCAGCAGTCGATCAAGCCACGGCGGGCGGACAGCGGCCGACGACACCGGGGCACCGTGTCGGTCGCCACCCACGACCGCTACGCGAAGGACCTGCAGCGCTACGTGATGCCACGCCTGGGCTCGGTCCGTCTGCAGGCGCTCGCTCCAGCGCACCTCGACCAGCTCACGACACCCTGGAGAGCGCGGGTGGATCAGAGGGCCAGGCCCTTTCACCGACCACCGTCGCCAACGTGGCCGGGACGCTGCACAAGGCGCTCGCGGACGCCGTGAAGCGGGGCCGCCTCAGGCGCAACCCGGCCGACGCCGTCTCGCCCCCAACCCGGTCCAAGGCTCCGGCTCGCTGGTGGTCCATCGAGGAGCTGCGCGCCTTCCTCCACCACGTCGAGGATGACGATCTCTACGCGGCCTGGCTGCTCTTCGCGACCACCGGCGCTCGCGCCGGGGAGATCGCCGGGTTGACCTGGTCGGATCTCGATCTCGACGGAGGCTGGCTCCGGGTCGAGTGGACCCTCGGTGCCGTCGGTCACGAGCTGACGTGGAAGGTGCGCCCGAAGAGCCGCGCGGGCGAACGCGTCATGGCCCTCGACCCCGCAACGGTGGCGGCCCTCCGCGAGCACCGCCACCGCCAGCGCCAAGCCCGCCTGCTCCTCGGGCCCGGCTGGCCGGAGGACTTCACCGACTGGCAGGGCCTGTCCCGTACGGCGCTCGTCTGGACCCACGCCGATGGGCGACCGGTCCACCCGAAGACCTTCTACAAGCGGTTCCGCAGCCTCGCGACCGAGGCCGGTCTGCCACCGATCCGGCTTCACGACGTCAGGCACAGTTACGCCAGCGCCGCCCTCGCTTCTGCCGATGGCTGGCACGAGGTGAAGGTGATCTCGCAGCGTCTCGGGCATGCGACCGTGGCGATCACCCTGGACACCTACTCGCACGTCCTGCCGGCCGCGGACGTCTCCGTGGCTCACACCCTGGCCCGCCTCATCCTGCGGGGTGACTGACCGTTCCGTTGCCAAAATGTTGCCACGAGGGGCCGCGGAGCACCCGAAACACACGAGAACCGGCCGCCAGGGCCGGTTCTGTGCGTGGGGCGTGCAGGA
>SLMP01000053.1 GCA_007133465.1 Nitriliruptoraceae bacterium
CGCCGGGCCGCTTGCACGGCCCGGCGCTGCTACCTCGCTGCGGTTGCTGCCTACTCGTCGCCGGCGGCGTCCGCGTCCTCGTCGCCGGTGAGCTCCTCGGTGTCGGCGTCGCTGTCGCCGAGATCGCCGAGCTCCTCGAGCAGGTCCGCGTCGGACTGCTCGGCGTCGTCGACCAGCAGGTCTGCGACGTCGACGCCCTGGACCTCGGCCGCCTCCTCGATCAAGCGCTGTGCGGTGGCGACGTTGCGCTGGTAGCCGGCCAGGTCGCCGGCGCGCAGCGCCTCCTCGGCGGCGGCGAACGCCTCGAGCGCGCCGACCAGCAGCTCCTCGGCCGTGGCGTCGGGGTCGGTGGTCTCCTCGTCGGTGACCTCCTCCTCGTCCTCGCCGGCGACCGGGTCGGTGACGGGCGCTCGTGCTTCCTCGTCCGCGATCGACTGCGGCACCTCGATGCCGAGCAGCTGCCCGAGGGCGCCGGCGAAGGTGCGGTCGAAGGCGGTCCGCTCCCCCATCACCAGCGCGACCCGCGCCAGCTCCGGGATCCGCGCCTGCGGGTTCTGCAGGAACAGCGGCTGCACGTAGAGCAGCGAGTCGGCGACCGGCAGGACCTGGAGGTTGCCTCGGATCACCTGCGAACCCTCACGGGACCGCAGGGTGATGTAGGCCGAGATGTCGTCGTCCTGCTCGATGCGGGCCTGGGCCTGCAGCGGCCCGAGCACCTGCTGGTCGGACGGGAAGCGCACGGACAGCAGCTCGTTGAGGTTCTCACCGTCGGAGCGCCCCGCCAGCCACGAGACCATGTTGGGGCGGCCGCGGGCGAGATACGGCTGGATCAGGACGAACTCTTCGGTCTCCTGCTCCGGCAGGCGCATCAGCAGGTAGTACGGCGCCAGCGGCCGCTGGCTCGCGGCCGTCAGGTCGGCCGAGCCCTGGTTGGCCGCGAAGGCCGGGTCGGTCGGGATCGACCACTCGTCGGCGCGGTTGTAGAACGCCGCGGCATCCGCGATGTGGTACGCGCTGAACAGGCTCGCCTGCAGGCGGAACAGGTCCTGCGGGTACCGGAAGTTCTCCGCGATGTCGCCGGCTTCCTCGCCGGGCGTGATCACCCCGGGGAACGCCGCCTCCCAGGCGTCGAGCACCGGGTCGTCGTCCTCGACGCGGTAGAGGGTGATGTCGCCGTCGAAGCCGTCGACCACCGCCTTGACGCTGTTGCGCGCGTAGTTGACCGTCAGCTGCCGGCCGCCGACCGTGAGGACCTGCCGCTCCGAGTAGGGGTAGGCGGCGGAGACGGTGTAGGCGTCGATGATGTAGCGCACCCGACCGTTGGACACCACCGGGTAGGCGGCCGCGTCCAGCTCGAGGAACGGCGCGACCTGCGCCACCCGCTGGCGGACCTCGCGGTTGTAGATGATGCGCGAGTCGTCACGCAGCAGGTTGGTGAGCACGAGGTTGTAGTCGCCGAAGCGCAGCGCGAAGGCCAGCCGTCGCCCGATCCCGGAGATCGCGACACCGCCGGCGCCGTCGTACTCGGTGAGGACCTGCTCCTGGGTCTCCGGGTTCTCGAAGTTGAGCTCGTCGGCGTCCGTGCGCACCAGCGAGTAGACCGGCTGCGCGAAGTCGCCGAAGTAGACGCTCGGCTCCTCGTCCGGGACGACCTCCTCGCGGCCCGACGGCGGGATGTTCGACGCGATGAAGACCGGCTGGCCCTCCGGGTTGGCGGTGTTGACCTGCGAGGCCACCACCCCGAACCCGTGGGTGAAGGTGATGTGCCGGTTCTGCCAGGTGTCGGCGGACTCCTGCAGGCTCGACAGCGAACGGGTCGCGATCATCACCTGGCGCAGGTCACCGTCGATGCGGTAGCGGTCGATCGAGACGTCGTTGAACTCGTAGTAGGGCCGCAGCGACTGCAGCTCCTGGTAGGTGGTCTCCAGCACCTCCGGGTCCCACAGGCGCACGTTGCGCAGGGTTATCTCGTTGTCGAAGACGTCCTGCTCGTCGAGGTCGTTGGCGATGCCGAAGGAGTAGCGCTCGACCTCGTCGAGCTTGTACGCCGCCCGGGTCGCCTCGAGGTTGCGTTCGATGAACTCCGACTCCCGCGCGAGCTCCTGCGGGTCGACCCGCAGCCGCTGGATCGCCGCCGGATAGGCGCCCTGCAGGATGATCGAGGCGACGACCAGCAGCGCGATCGCGGCACCCGGCAGCAGGAAGCCGCGCCGGCGGATCGACACCAGCACGAGCACGATCGCGATGACCGACACGCCGATCAGCAGGTACAGCGCCGGCAGCTCCGCGTTCACGTCGGTGTAGGACGCACCGGTGACGGTGCCACGCTGTGAGTAGTTGAGCTCGTAGCGGCCGAGCCAGTAGCCCCACGCCCGCACGGCCAGGATCAGCGCGAGCAGGATCGCGAGGTGCGCCTTGACCTTCGGCAGGATCTTCTCGCCCTCGGCCTCCGGGCGGATGCCGCCGAGCAGGTAGTGGGCACCGGCGGACAGCAGGCCGGTGAGCACCAGCGCGGTGAACAGCGACGTCTGCACCAGCAGCCAGAACGGCAGCTGGAACAGGTAGAAGCCGATGTCGGTCTCGTGCAGCGGGTCGAGGATGCCGAGCTCCGCCCCGTGGCGCCACAGCAGGAAGGTGTCCCACTGGGCGCTGACGGCCAGCCCGGAGGTCAGCCCGAACACGATCGCGATGCCGGCGATCAGGATCGGCAGGTAGGGGTCGGCCATCTCCCGGTAGCGCTGGACCTGCGCCTGCTGCGGCGAGGACGGGATGTAGAACGGCCGCAGGCGCCGCGCGATGTGCAGGTTGACCACGATGAGCACCGCGAGGAGCAACCCGAACACCGCTCCCAGCAGGAGCCGGCTGGTCAGGACGGTGGTGAACACCTGCCGGAACCCGCGCTCGCTGAACCACCACCAGTCGGTGAGCAGCACGGCGATCCGGTTGGCGCCGACGGCCAGCAGGAACAGCCCCGCCAGCACGACGATGCCCAAGCGACGGCGGACGAGGTCGCCCACGACGTTCCTTCTCTCGTGCCTCGACGCGAACGCTGCGATCGAGGCCTGCGACGTGCCCTCGGAGGGCCTGCGAACGGCCATCCGGGGCGGGGTACCGAGGCTACCGACCCCTCCGGCCGACCGCCCACCCCCGAGCCGCGGTGGCTCAGCCTCGCGCCGGACGACGCGGCCTCCGCGCGGTGGCTCAGCCGCGTGCTTGCAGGGCCACGGCGTCGGCCGGCTCCTGGCCCGCCCGCAGGTCCTCCAGCACCGCCAGCGCCTGGTCCAGGGTGTCGACCGGCACCACCAGCACGTCGTTGGCGACCGGCGCGCCCTGGGTGTCGTCGAGGTTGCCACGTGGCACGAGGAACACCGCCGACGGGCCGTCGTCGCCCCCGACCGTGGCGCCCAGCAGCTTCTGCCGCACCCCGCCGACGGGCCCGACGCTGCCGTCGCGCGCCACGGTCCCCGTCCCCGCGACGAGCGCCCCGCCGGTGACGTCGTCCTCACCGAGCAGCTCGACGATCGACAGCGCGAACATCAACCCGGCCGATGGGCCCCCGATGATGCCGGCGTCGATCCGCACGTCGACCGGCAGGTCCAGGTCGGTGGTCAGCAGCACCCCGACGTACGCCCGGGACGGGTCGTCGGGCGCGCCCCCGAGGTCGACGATCACCTGGCGGTGTCCACCGTCGGGCGCCACCACCTCGAAGCTGAGGCGCTCGCCCGGCTCGCGGGCCTGCACGGCCGCGACGACGGCGGCGCTGTCGGCCACCTCGTCGTCGTCGACGGCGACGATCACGTCGCCTTGGGCGAACTCGTCGGTGACGGCGTCGCTCGCGACCGCCGCGACGCGGGCGCCGCGCTCGTCGAGTTCGTAGCCGAGCGCCTCCAGCGCGACGACCGTCGCCGTCTGCTGGCTGTCGGTCATCAGCGCCGCGTTCTGCTCGGCGACCTCCTCGCGATCGGCGCCCGGAGGGAACACCGTCTCACGCGGGACCGCCTCGACCGCGTCGGAGGTGCGCGCGCGCAACCACTCCTGCAGGTCGAGGTCGTCGTCCACGGCCACGGTGGTCAGCCGCAGCTCACCGGCCGAGGGGTAGGTCGGCGCCCCGGACACCTCGATCAGCGCGAGCGAGTCCTCGGCCGGACCGGGCCGCAGCACCACCTCGCACGACGGCTGGAGCGCGAGGAGCTCGCAGGGCACGTCCCCGCGGACGAGGGCGACGCCGCCGCCGACCAGCGCGAACAGCACGGCCACGATGAGCCAGCGACGCACGCGGGGGGCCTCCAGGGTCGTGCACGTCCGGGCCGGGCGCGCGACACGAGGCTACCGACGCACGGGTCGGGTCCGGTTCAGCGCCCACCGTCCTCCGGGTCGTCGTACCAGGCGCCGAGGCGGGGCTGCTCGCCGACGATCGCGGCGGCCTCCTCGATCGCCCGCCGGGTCTGACGGCGGACGCGGCGGCTGCGCAGGCCGAGGATCGTGGCGATCACCGCGCTGGCCGCGAGGCTCAGCGCCGCCCGCCGCAGGGTGGACCGGCGGACGTGCCCGCGGCCGAACGAGATGTACGGCGCGTGGTCGCGAGCGGCCTCCGCGACGGCGTCGCGGTTGCTGTGCCGCGGCCGCCAGCCGGTCGCGATCAGCGCGTCGGGGCTCATCACCCACGGGTGCATCAGGTGCGCGACCATGCCGGGGGGCAGCTCGGTGAGGCCGAGGGACCAGGCGCGGCCGGCGGTCTCGACGGCGACCTCCTCCGGGACCTCGACGATCTGCTTGCCCGCGATGGCGACGACCTCGTCGAACGACAGCCACCCCTCCGCGCAGACGTTGAACGCCCCCTCGAGGCGCCGTTCGGTCGCGTGGACGATCGCGCCGACGATGTCGTCGAGGTGGACGAACTGCACCGGCGGGCGGTGGCCCTTGACGACCGGGAGCCGGGGCAGCTCCAGCAGGGTGGTCATGAAGTTGTCGATGCCCGGGCCGAGCACGAACGCCGAGCGCAGCACCGTGACGGTCGGCGCGGGGTGGGCCTCGAGCCACGGCCACAGCCACGCCTCGACGTCGCGCTTGTGCTCCGAGTAGGTGAAGCCCTCCGTGCCGCGGCGGGGGCTGGACTCGGTCAGCGGGAACTCGTTGTCCGGGTGCGCGCCGTACACCGCCACCGACGACGGGTAGACGACGTGGCCGACGCCGGCGCGGTCCGCTGCCTCGAAGACGTTGCGCGTGCCGTCGAGGTTGATGGAGCGCATCAGCTCCTCGTCGCGCAGCGGGTCCATCTGGAACGCGAGGTGGACCAGCACGTCGACGCCGGCGAGGGCCTCGGCCAGCTCCGCACTGCGGACGTCCAACTCCCGGAAGGCGAGCTTGGCCGAGGTCAAGCCCTGGGGCGCCGCCACGTCCAGCCCGACGATGCGCTCGACGTCGGCGTGGTCGTCCAGCGCGGCGACGAGCCGGCGCCCCATCAGGCCGCCGACCCCGGTGATCGCGATCGTGGTCACCTTGCGCTCACCTTCCTCACCCTCGGCACGTGGGTGATGTTGGCCCCCTACGGTAGACGGCCCACCGGGGCCGCCGGGCCCCGAACGATGACAGGTCGTCCCGTGTCCAACCTTCCCGACCGTCCCGGCGGCGAGGATCCCTTCGAGGGGTTGCCTCCGGAGCTGCGTGCGATGTTCGAGCAGCTGGGCGGCCCCGAGGGGCTGGCCGCGGCGCAGGAGCAGCTCGCGGGCCTGCTCGGCGGCATGGGCGGCCCCGGCGGGCTCGGCGCGATGTTGGGCGGGTTCAACGCGCCGTCCGGACCGGTGGACTGGATCCTCGCCACGCGGGTCGCGCTGCAGGTCGCCGCAGACGACGACCGCGCTCCCACCGAGGAGGAGCGCCAGCGGGCCGAACAGGCCTTCGGGCTCGCCGAGCACTGGCTCGACGCGACCACGCTGCCCGCCCCGCCGGACGCCGGCCGGCTGGTGGTCGGCTCCCGGCAGGAGTGGGTCAACCTCGCGATCCCCGCGCTGCGCCCGCTGGTGGAGCCGGTCGCCCGCGCCGCGACCGACGCGCTCATCGACCTCGCCCGCGAGCAGTTCGGTGAGCTCGGCGAGGCGATCGGCGAGGGCGGCTCCCTGCCGGCGATCCCGGGGCTGGAGGGGCTGCCACCGGGGATCGGCGACCTGCTCGGCCAGCTGCTCGGCGGCGATCCGGCCGACCTGCTGCGGCCCGCCGGCGCCGCGGTCGCCGGGCTCCAGGCCGGCCAGGTGATCGGGCAGCTCGCCCGCCAGCTGTTCGGTGCCTACGAGCTCGGCATCCCGACGGCGCCGCGCGCGGAGGCGCACCTGCTGCCCGTCAACGTCGCGGAGACGTTCGACGGCTACGAGCTCGACCCCACCGAGGTGGCGATCGTCCTCGCGCTCGGCGAGGCCGCGCACCGGCGCCTGTACCACGCGGTGCCGTGGCTGGAGGCGCACGTGCAGTCGCTCGTCGCCCGGTTCGCCGCCGGCACGACCGTCGACGAGCAGCGCCTGCGCGAGCTGTCCGACGAGCTGATGGTCGGCGTCGACCCGGACGATCCGGACGCCCTGCGCGCCGCGATGGAGCGGGCCGCGCAGGTCCGGATGGAGCCCACCGCCGAGCAGCGGCGGGTGCTCGAGCGGCTGCAGGGGGTCGTCTGCCTCGTCGGCGCCTGGGCGCGCCACGAGGTCGCCCGCGCCGTCGAGGGCCGCCTGCCGGGCCTGCCCCGGATCGACGAGGTGCTGCGGCGACGGCGGGCCACCCGCGGCGACGGCGAGGAGCTGCTCGCCGCGCTGCTCGGGCTGGACCTCAAGCCCGACGACGAGTCGATCGGCGAGCGGTTCGTCGCGGCCGTGGACGAGGCGCTCGGGCCGGCGGGGCTGCGCCGCGCGCTCGACCACCCGGAGAACCTGCCCGACGCGGAGGAGCTCGCGGAGCCCAGCCGCTGGCTCGCCCGCATCGCCGACGAGCTCGACGTCCCGGACGACGTGGCGGGGCTGTTCGACGAGCTCGGGGCGGCCCCGCACGAGGGCACGGCGGAGGAGCGCCGGCGCGAGCGCGAGGGGGGCGACGAGGACGGTTCGGACGCCTAGCCGCGCCGGGCCGCTCCTGACCGCCGCGCCTCGCCGTCCTGGTCGTCCTGCGGCGGTGCGGCGGGGTCCACGACGTCCTGCGGCGGCAGCTCGGGGGTGGCCGCCGCGAGCCGTCCGGCCGCGAAGCCCTCCAGGTAGCCCCGCGCCCGGTCGCGGTCGGGGTAGGCGGCGAGCAGCGCGTGGAACGCCGGCGAGTGGTCCGCCACCCGCAGGTGCGCGAGCTCGTGCAGCAGCACGTAGTCGCGGACGAAGCCCGGCATGCTCGCCACGTCGCGGCTGATGCGGATCGTCCCGTCGCTCGGCGTGCACGAGCCCCAGCGTCGCCCCATCCGCCCCGACCACCGGACGGAGGTCGGGCGGGCACCGTGGAGGTAGCGATCCGCGAGGATCGCCGCGCGCCGCTCGAGCCCCTCGTCGCCGCCGAGGTCGGCGGCCCGCTTCGCGCCGGTCAGCCGCCGGACGAGCTGCCCGATCGCCCGCTCCTCGTCGGCGGTGGGCATCCCCGCCGGGAGGCGCACCACGATCACCCCGTCGCGCGCGTGGGCCTCGGCGCGGCGCGTGCGCCGAGGGCTGCGGTGGATCTCCAACGCCGGGCGTCCCGCCCCCGCGGGGCGGTGTTCCAGGGCGGGCACGCGGGCCCGGCGGGCGGCATCCACGGCGGCGGTGGGTAGCACATCCGACCCGCTCGTGGGAGCGCACGGTCCACAGCGTGCGAGCCTCGCACGGCCCCGAGCGGACCGCCGGAACCGCCCCACTCCACAGTATGTGGACAGGATGTGGACGGTTCGAGGGCGTCGGAGCACGAACGACCTGCACGGACGCTCGCCGGCCGGTCCGGTCCCCTCCCCTGGCCTCCACCGTGTCCACATCCCGTCCACATCCACCGGGGGGTCATCCACAGGCGATGGGGACATCCGGGTCGCGGGGACCCGCGGCAGGGCCTACGGTCGAGGCATGAGGTCCCCAGCAACGGACCGGCGGCGCGCCCCACGGGGAAGGGGGCGCAGACGGCGGCACCGGGCTGGGGATCCTCATGTCACCCCCTCCCGTTAGGCTCACCTCCTCGCAGCGGGAGGAGACCCCATGGCGGAGGCGAACGCGGCCGCGTTCTTCGACCTCGACCGCACCCTGATCAGCGGTTCGTCCGCGTTCTACTTCGGGGTCGCGGCCTGGCGGAACAAGCTGATCGCGACCAACGACCTCGTCCGCGACGGGCTGCGGGCCGCGTCCTTCAAGCTGCTCGGCTCCACCGACGAGTCGTCGGAGTCGGTGCGCGACCGGATCCTCGCCGCGGTCGAGGGGGCCAACCAGGCCGACCTGATCGCGCTGAACGAGGAGATCGTGCCCCGCATCCTCGACCGCATCCGGCCGGAGTCGCGGGGCCTGATCGACATGCACCACGAGGCCGGCCGCGTCTGCTGGATCGTCTCCGCCTCCCCGATCGAGATGGTGGAGCCGCTGGCGACCGCGCCCGGGATGGAGGGGGCGATCGCGACCACCTCGGAGGTGGTCGACGGGCGCTACACCGGCCGGCTGGACGGGCCGTTCGTCTACGGCGAGGGCAAGGCGGAGGCGATCGCCAAGCTCGCCGCGGAACGGGGCTACGACCTGCGGCTGTCGTACTCGTACAGCGACTCGGCATCGGACCTGCCGATGATGGAGATGGTCGGGCACCCGGTGGCCGTGAACCCGGACGGGCCGCTGGAGAACGTCGCGAACCAGCGCGGCTGGCCGATCGTGATCTTCTCGCGGCGCACCAAGCAGGTGGTCAAGTCGACCACGGCGATCGGCAGCGCGGTCGGGCTCGCCGGCGCGACCTACGCGCTCGGCCGCCGGCACGGGCGGATCCACGCGGAGGCGGCCCGGGGCCGGAGGCTGGTGCCCTGGCGGTGACCGGCTCGGCAACGCCACCCCGCTACGAACGCAGCGACCACCTCGTCGGCCTCGTCGCCGAGGTGGAACGCCTCGCGAGCCTGGTGCGCACCGCCGACCCGGCCGACCGCCGGCGGCTGGCGACCGGCCGCCGTGACGCGGCGATCCGGGCGAGCCTCGTGCTCGACGGCGCACCCGCGACCGCGCTCCCCGACCTGCGGACGGCCGAGGAGCTGCTGGCGGCACGGCTGGTCGACGGGGCCGAGGCCACGACGCAGCGGCCCGCGGCCCGTGTCGGCGGCTGGCTGGACACGCTGCGCGTCCTCGACGACCCCGACGACGAGGTGGTCCGCGCCCTCGAGGTGGTCGGGGTCGCCCGGGCGCTGGCGGCCGACGACCTCGCCGACGCCCTCGTCACCGACCTGACGGCGGCCCTGCGGGACCTGCACGGCCGCCTCACCCGCGGGCTGGTCGACGCCGCACGCGTCGGCGCCGCACGCACCAGCGAGCAGGCCGTCCACGACGGCAGCGTCGGGCGCATGCTCTACGCGACCACCGCACCGGCCGCGGTCCCCGGGGAGGTGGCGCGGCTCGGCGGCTGGCTGGCCGCGGCCGGCAGCCGCGAGCACACCCTGATCGTCAGCGGGATCGTGCACCTCGACCTGCTGCGCATCCAGCCGTTCGACGCGGCCAACGGCCGCCTCGCCCGGGCTGCGGCACGGCTGCTCCTGCGTGCCCGGGGCCTCGACCCCGACGGTGTCGTGGCGCCGGAGCCGTTCCTCGCCGTCGACCCGCTCGGCTACCACCAGGAGGTCGCGAGCACGCTGCGACGCCGCGACCTCACGATCTGGCTGGAGCGTTGGGGCGAGGCCGTCAGCGACGGGCTGCGCGCGGCGGCGCGCGACCTCGCGCTGTCGTCCGGCACCGTGCCGGAGCGCGCCGCGCGGTTCGTCGCCGACCGTGACGACCCCGCCTTCACCCTCGCCGACTACCGGGCGCAAGCGCCGGCCCTCCCCGAGGTCGCCCGCGGGGACCTTGGCGCGCTGCTCGACGCGGGGCGGGTCCGTCGCCGCCCGGGCAGCCGCGGCCTGCGGTTCGAGGTCGTCGGGGACTGACCGGCACGCGGCCCCACCACCGTGGGTGCGTGGCGAACGCTTGCCGTCGCGGGTTGTCCGGACCTACCCTTCACGCCTGGGAGAGGAGGCCGCGTGACGGCCGTGCAGGACCTGCGTGACAACGTGGCCGCGCTGGACGCCGCCTCGAGCGCCGCGATTGCCGCCTCGACCGGCGCGGCAGGGGCGCCCGACGACGCACCCGACGAGGTGCGCGCCTCGCTGCTGCGGCTGGCGGAACGGTTCGACCCGAACGCCGCCGGTGGCCTCGACGCCAGCTACGTGATCGCGGTCGAGGGCCGCGGCGCGACCACCTTCCACGTCCGTGGCCGCCGGTGCCTGCTGGCCGCCGGCGCCGTGGAGCGCCCGGCCGCCCGCTTCGAAGCCGACGCCACCACCTGGCTCGACCTCGTCGACGGCCGCGCCGACGGCATCGCCGCCTTCCTCGCGGGGCGGCTGCGCATCGTCGGGGACCTCAACCTCGCTGCCCGGTTCGAGACGCTGTTCCGCCCGGTGCCCGGGGCCCGGCGGGTGCTGCGCACCGAGCACACCGACGTCAAGGGCGTGCGGATCGAGTCGATGGTCGCCGGAACCGGCGTCCCGGTGGTGCTGATCCACGGGCTCGGGGCCTCGAAGGTGTCGTTCTTCCCGACCCTCGACGGGCTCGCCGACCGGTTCGAGGTGCACGCGATCGACCTGCCCGGGTTCGGCCGCTCGGCGAAGCCGTTGCCGACCGGCCGCCGCTACTCGATGCCCTGGTTCGCCGACGTGATCAACGGCTACCTGCGCGAGCGGGGGCTGCGCGACAGCCACCTCGTCGGCAACTCGATGGGGGGGCGCATCAGCGTCGAGGTGGCGCTGCGCCACCCCCGCTCGATCGGCAGCGTCGTCACGCTCGGCTCGGCGGTCGCGTTCGACGAGTACCAGGTGTTCGGCCCGCTGCTGCGGCTCGGCCAGCCCCACTGGGTGGGCGCGGCACCGCTGCCGATCCCGACCCAGCGGCTCGAGCGGATCGTGCGCGGCATCGTCGAGGACCTGTTCCACGACCCGTCCACGGTCCCGCCCGACAACCACCGCGCCGCGGCCGCCGAGGCCGTCGCCGCGCTCGGTGACCGCGGGTACCGGCTCGCGCTGCTGGCCTGTGCCCGGCGGCTCGGTGCCGAGCGGGCGAAGGGCCGCCAGGCCTACTGGGGCCGGCTGACCAAGCTGCAGGTCCCGAGCTTCTGGATCTTCGGCTCGAGCGACCCGCTGGTCGCCCCGCGCTACGCGAAGCAGGTCGCTGCGGCGGTGCCGGCCGCCCAGGTCGAGGTCTGGGACGCGATCGGCCACGTGCCACAGTTCGAGGCCCCGGAACGGACCAACCAGGCGATCGCCGGCTGGATCGCCGGGGTCGAGACCGGCTGACGTGCGGTATCCGACCGGCCGGCCGCCCGCGTGCTGCCCGCGGACGCCGGGTCAGGCCGCGCGGCCCTGGTGGACCGCCAGCCGCGACCAGCGGCGGACCACCTCGAGGTAGCCCTGCGGGTCCTCCACCATCGCGGCGTGCCCGACCGTCTCCATGATCTCGAGCGACCAGTCGGGCCGCTGCTGGCGGGTGTGTTCGATCACCGGCCAGCCGACGAGCCGGTCGCGATCGCCCCAGAGGAGCAACGTGGGGGCGCTGATCGCATCGATCGCGCGGCTCACCTCGGCGCTGTTGAGCAGCACGGACACCATGGACTCGGCGGCGGCGACGAAGCCGGGCAGCCGCCACGGCGTCTCGCGGCCGTAGTTCAGGTTGGCGATGCCGAGCTCACGGATCTCCGGCGACAGCCGCGAGGGATCGCCGTGGATGTACTCGAGCTGGTCCTCCCACAGCTGCTCGGGGGTCATCGTCGCCCACATGCGCCGCATCACGGCGGTGCCGACGCCGGGGAGGAAGAACGGCGCGAAGCGACGGAACGTCAGCTTGTCCATCTCCCGCATCTTGCGCCGCCTGGTCGGCAGGGCCGGCGAGACCAGGACGAGCCGCTCGATCCGGTCGGGCGCGATCTCCGCGAGCAGCACCGTCAGCAGGCCGCCCATCGAGTTGCCGTGGACGACCACCCGGTCCCAGCCGAGCTCGTCGAGCAGCGCGGCGAGGAAGCGGGCGTTGGCCCGAACCCGGCTCGCGCCCGGGACCGGCGGCTCCGTGCGCCCGAAGCCGGGGAGGTCGGGGGCGAGCACGGGACCGTCCTCGGCGAGGCCGGGCAGGACCTCGATCCAGTTCGTCGCGCTCCCACCGAGCCCATGGACGAACAGCTGGGGCGTGCCCTCGACGTCGTCGCCGCCACGTAGCGTGTGGACGGCCGTCCGCCGGACGTCGATCATCTCGCTACGGACCCCGGCCCACCGCACGGACCGCTCGCCCCAATCGTCGTGCACGTCGTCGCCTCTCTCGTGACCACCGCCGGCGCCGCCTCCCGCGCCACCCGCCACGACAGCGTAGGCACCCGTGCGCCCGGACCCCGCACCGGGCAGCGCGGCGCATCCGCACGCGGTGGTCGGGCGGCGGTCACCACGCGCTCACCCGGCGTCAGGTGCGCAGCAACGCCGCCAGCTCGTCCGGCTCGGTGACCGGCCGTTCGCAGGCGAGTTCCCGGCAGACGTAGGCCGCCGGCCGCCCGTCCACCTCTCCCCGCCCGGCCAGGACCGCCACCGCGTCGCCGTGGTCCGGGCCGGTGACCACGACCACCGTCCCGGGCAGCAGCGCACGACGCGCCGTGCGCGCCAGCGCGTCCCGCGCCGGACCCGGCACGCCGATGATCACGACCTCGCGCGGCCCAGCGGCGACCGCCTCCAGCTGTCGCAGCAGCCACCCGTACCCGGTCGCCATGCGCCGCGCCGACTCCTGCAGGGTCTTCAGGCCGTCCAGCGCCCGGTCCCGCCATGCGAGGTCGCCCGTCAACCCGGCCAGCGCGATGCCCACCTCCACCATCACCGAGGTCCCGGCCGGCGTCGCGTTGTCCCACGTCTCCTTCGGGCGCGTGATCAGCGTCTCGGCGTCGTCGGCGGTCTGGAACCACCCACCGCCCTCGGCGTCGTGGAACCGGTCGTGCGCTTCCGTCGCGAGCGCGAGTGCTCGCTCGTACCACCTCGCATCCCCGGTGGCCTGGAACAGCTCGAGGTCCGCGAGCGCCAGCAGGGCGTGGTCCTCGAGGAACGCCGGGACCGACGCGCGCCCCGCCTTCGAGGTGTGGTGCAGCCGACCGTCGACGACGTGCAGGTCGTGCAGCGCGTCCGCCGCCTGCGCGGCCGCGACCACCCAGCCCGGCTCCTCCAGCAGCAGGCCCGCCCGGACCAGCCCACGGATCGCGAGCGCGTTCCAGTCGGTCAGGACCTTGTCGTCGACCCCCGGCTGGACCCGGCGGTCGCGCCGCTCGAGCAGGGCGTGCCGCACCCGCTCCCACGCGACGTCGAACGCCTCGGGCGTCATGTCCTTCTCGGCGGCGAAGCGCTCGCGGGGCACCGGTTCGTGCAGGACGTTCGTGCCCTCCCAGTTGCCCGCGGAGCTGCTGCCGAGGTAGCGGGTCCAGACCGCCGGATCGACGCCCAACCCGGCGAGCACGTCGAGCAGCTCGTCGTAGGACCACACGTACGTGCGGCCCTCCTCGCCCTCCGTGTCTGCGTCGAGCGCCGAGACGAACGTGCCCTCCGGGGTCCGCAGGTCGGTCAGCAGGTAGCTCGCGGTGGAGCGGGTGGTGCGTTCGAGCGCCGGGTCGCCGGTCAGCGCCGTCGCGGTGGCGTAGGCCGACAGCAGCAGCGCGTTGTCGTAGAGCATCTTCTCGAAGTGCGGGACCAGCCACCGGGCGTCGGTCGAGTAGCGGGCGAACCCGCCGGCGAGCTGGTCGTGGATCCCGCCGCGCGCCATCGCGTCGAGGGCCTGCACGGACGCTCGCAGCGCGTCGGGCTCGCCGGTCCGGGCGTGGCGGTGCAGCAGCCACTCGATCGTCATGGCCTGCGGGAACTTCGGCGCGCGACCGAACCCCCCGAGCTGCCGGTCCCACGCCCGCTCCAGCACGACCCGGGCCGCCTCGTCCGCCGCGGACGGGTCGACCTCGTCGGCCGGCGTGTGGTCGCGGTGCCCTTCCAGCGCGGTGCTGATCGACGCGGCGGAACCGAGCACCTCGTCGCGGCGCTCCACCCACGCCTCCGCGACCGCCTCCATCACCTGCGGGAAGGAGGGCATGCCGTGACGCGGTTCCTTCGGCCAGTAGGTGCCGGCGAAGAACGGGGCGCCGCCGGGGGTGAGGAAGACGCTCATCGGCCAGCCGCCCCGCCCGGTCATGGCCTGGACCGCCTGCATGTAGACGGCGTCGACGTCGGGGCGTTCCTCGCGATCGACCTTGACGTTGACGAAGCGCTCGTTGAGATCGGCGGCGATGGCGGCGTCCTCGAACGACTCGTGGGCCATCACGTGACACCAGTGGCACGACGAGTAGCCGACGGACAGGAAGATCGGCACGTCGCGCCGCTTCGCCTCGTCGAACGCCTCGTCGCCCCATGGGCGCCAGTCGACGGGGTTGTCGGCGTGCTGCTGCAGGTACGGCGAGGTGGCGTCGGCAAGGCGGTTGGGCACGGTGCGGCTCCGGACTCTGACTCAGGGGCGGACCTGCAGGGTGCCCGGTCGGGGGCCGCACGGCACACCTGGATCACGGCCCGAGGCCGCCGGAGAACGGGAGGTCATCCGGTTCAGGTGGGGGCCCGGGCGACCGGCCGGGTGGGCCGGCTGCCGCGGGTGGCGGGCCGGCTGCGGGTGGGCCGTTGCTCCGGGGGGGTGGGGAGTGGTGAGGTGGGCGGATGCCGGGGGGCCGCCAGGTGGCTGGCACGGTGGCGATGGTCAGGCCGGTACGCGGGTGGGTCCAGGTACGGCGTCCGTCGGCGTCCTGGGTGGCGATCCAGCCGGCCTGTTCCTTCTCCCGGTTGGTGCCGGTGCACAACGGGCCGATGTTGTCGATGTCCGTGGTGCCGTACGGGTCGCCGGGGCGGTGTGGATGCCACGGTGTGGCATGGTCGAGATCGGCGTCGCGAGCACGTCCTTGAGGACCAGCCCCAGCCCGCGCAGCTGCGCGAACGACACCCGTCCGGCCTCGACACCGGCCCGCAGGCTCGGGAACCGATCCAACAGCCGGCACAGCCGCAGCAGCAGCCGGCGGTCCAGACGGGTCTGCCGGGCCAGGATCCCGAGCCACTGCTCGACCGACACCCCCGTGTTGGCTTCGACCTCGCCGGTGTCCAGCAGCCGTGAGACCGTCACCACCACCGCCTCCACCAGCCGGCGGTCGGCCGTGACCACCGCATCCAACGCCGACGCCAACGCCGGCAGCCCGGCCAACACCGGCAGACCGAACGGCACCTCCGGGTCAGCAGGGTGCGCGCCGGGCTCCGGCTGCCCATCGACAGCAGCACGGTCCGCGGCGTTCCGGGCGTGATGCGGACGGTCGACCTCGTAGCCGGCCCGACCGTCAGCAGCGACACTCGCACGCACCACCCGGTGCCCGCGGTTGCGGAGGATCGCCCGTGCCGACGCTGCTGCACCGGCACCCGAACGGCCTGCTTGCGGTCTTCGTGCTCGGACCGCGTGACGGCACGCCTGGGCGCCGACCGACGACTACAGTGCCGACGTCTCACCGGGCACCACGGCCGGCGAGGCGCGGGCGCAGACATGCGAAGGCAAGCGGGAGGTCGAGCGATGGCGGGCGTGGACGAGGTCCTGGCGCAGATTCCGATGGACGATCTGGCCGCACGCCTGGGCGTCGACCCGGCGACGGCGGCGGACATGAGCCGGCAGGCCATCCCGGCGCTGCTCGCCGGGATGGGTGCGAACGCCCAGGACCCGGACGGGGCCGCGTCGCTCGCGGCAGCGCTCGGCCGGCACGACCCGTCGCGGATCGAAGGCGGCGTCGACCTGGATGCCGTCGACGAGCAGGACGGCGACGAGATCGTCCACCACGTCTTCGGCGACAACACCGACGAGGTGGTCTCGCGGCTCGGTGCGGACGGGCCTGGCGGGGGCGTCGCGATGCAGCGCCTGCTGCCGATGATGGCCCCGATCGTGATGGCCTACCTCGCCAAGCAGATGACGCAGCCGCGCGGCGGTCAGACATCGCCCGGGGGCGGCGGGATGGGCGACGTGCTCGGTGGGATGCTCGGCGGCGGCGGCCGCGGCTCCGGCGGCACGGGCGGGCTCGGCGACGTGCTGGGCGGGATGCTGGGCGGTGGCGGACAGCGCCAGGGTGGCGGCGGAGTCGGTGACCTGCTCGGTGGGATGCTCGGTGGCGGCAGCCGCGGTAAGAGCGGCACGGGCAGCGCCGGCGGGGACGTCCTCGGCGGCCTGCTCGAAGGGCTCCTCGGCAAGGGCCGCCACTGAGGCGCGAGGGGACCGCCGCTGAGGCGTCAGTCCTCGCGGACGAGTTCCCGCCGCCGCTGCGTGTCCCCCGGTGACCAGTCCGGGGGCTGGACGATCGCCGCCCAGGCGTCGACGGACTCCTGCACGTAGCGGTGGCCGTGACCGACGGGGAACTCGACGGCGAAGGGGAAGTCCATCGTGACCTGCCAGAAGGTCACGAACGGGAACCACACCATCTCGTCGAGGACGTCACGTCCGGGCGGCTCGCGCAGCCAGTCGGGCCGCTCGAACAGCAGGTCGCGGTGCCAGTGGACGACCGGGTCGGACGGGTGCTGCAGGTGGATCACCCGGCTGTCCTCCCACGGCGCGTCGTACGGCGGGAACCCCGCGTCGACGTCGGCGGAGAAACGCCCCATGCGGCCACCTCGGAAGACGGGCTCGACCTGGGGCTGCCGGGATCGCGGTTGGCGGTGAACTCGCGGTGGAGCGTGTTGAAGCTCGGCGGGCCGGTGAACAGCGCACCGTCGGTGCGGTTGCGCAGGCCGAACTCGCCGCTGAACGCCGCCTCGCCACCGAAGGACCCGAGGCTCTCCCCGAAGACGTCGAGCCGTGGCCGCCGGATCCCGATCGGGCGCAGCCGCGTCAGCTGGAGGCGGCACGCCGGGCTCGGCCGGTTCCGGTGCGGGGGTCGTCAGGGGATCGATCGACGACGACATCGCGGTACCGATGCGACGTGGCCACGGCGGGTGGCGGCCGGCGTGCGGAACGTGTCACCCACACCCGGCGAGGACGACCCAGGACGGAGCCACCCACGGCGCGGCGGTCACCAGCGGTCACCAGCGGGAGCGGGACTCCTCGGCGAACCCGACGATGTCGCGAACCTCGAGCACACCCCCGTCCGGGGTCGGCACGCGTCCGCTCCACCGCCCGAACACCTGGTGGACCTCCGTCGCGAGCAGGAGCGCGTTGGTCCGCGCGTGACGGTCGTACCTCGGCGCCAGGGTGAGGTCGAGCACACCCTCCGGATCGGACACCCGCCAGGGCGCCAGCGGCTCGTCCCAGTCGTAGTGCCAGTCGAGCTCGCGGCCGAGCTTGACCACGGTGCCGTCGACGACGATGCCGTTCTCCGTCGCGCCGGTCCCGACGGTCCAGCGCCCACCGAACTGCAGCCCGACGACGTGCTCGCCGTCCGTGCTGCGCCCGGCGCCACCGCCCCAGTTCCACTCCGTCCGGTACGGCCAGCGGCCCCGGCCGACGTCGAGCACGCCCCAGGTCGCCGGGCCGCGGTTGCGCTCACCGAGGTCCCACCGCTGGTCACCGACGTTCAGCTCGCCGTGCGCGGGGCGGGCCTGGTGCTTGGAGGTGTACTGGAACCGGCTGTCGCTCCAGGGGATCACGACGTTGACCGACTCGTGGGCCTGGGGAAGCTCGACGAACGCCTCCAGCCGGCCGTGCCGGTCGTCGCGCTCCTGCCAGGTCGCCTTGAGCCGGGTACCGCCGAACTCGTCGCGCAGGGACACCTCGACGCCGTGCCCGCGGTAGGTCAGGGCGCGACTGCCGGGCAGGTCGGGCAGGCTCACCCCGCGGGCGAACGGGACGACCACCTCGCGACCACCGGCCTCGCCGCTCGCGAGGTCGGCCCACCAGATCGTCACCAGGCCGAGGTAGTCGACATCGGCGTAGGTCACCGACACGGCGAGGTCGTCCGTCAGCAGCGCCCAGTAGTCCCAGCGCTTGGTCCGGCCCCAGCGGCCACGCAGGTTCGCGGTGTGCAGCGGCCGGCGCGACCAGCCGCGGGCGTCCTCGCGCAGGCGCTTGCCGTCCGGGGTGCACAGTTCGACCGGAGCGGTCAGCTCGCGCTCGTGGGTCGTCGCGGGGGCGTCTCCCTCGGGCGGCAGTGCGGGGGACGCGGTCATACGTCGGCGCCGGCGAGCAGCGCCCACGACAGCGTCGCGGGGACCAGCACCACGGTCACGACGATGGTGAAGCCGGTGGTCGGCTGGTGTTGCACGGGGGTCTCCTGCCGTCGGGCTGGCCGACCACGAGCGGGCCGGCGTCGGGGTGGTCAGTCGATGAAGTCGAACCGTTCGAGCGCGATGTGGCCGTGGTCGACGCCACGGTCGAGCAGGAGCTCCTCGACGGCGTCCATCATCGCCCCAGGACCGCAGACGAAGTACTGGTAGCGCGCAGCGGCAGCCGCCGGCAGGTGCTCGTCGAGCATCTCGCCGGAGATGAAGCCGGTCCCTCCGGACCAGTCGTCGGGCGGGTCCTCGAGGACGAGGACGACCTCCAGGTCGAGCCGCCCGGCCAGCTCGTCGAGCTCGTCGCGGATCGCGATGTCGTCCCATGCCGGGTTCGCGTAGAACAGCCACATCGGCCGGCGGTCGCCACGGTCGGCGAGCGTGCGCAGCATGCTGAGCATCGGGCTGATGCCGATGCCGCCGGCGAGGAAGACGAACCCCTCCGCCTGCGCCCGCTCGTAGCTGAAGGCACCGTAGGGCCCGTCGACGTACGCGCGAGTGCCCGGCTCCAGCTCCCCCAGCTGCGAGGTGAAGTCGCCGGCCTCCTTGATGGTGAACCGCAGCTCGCCGTCGCCATCCGCGCTCGACGAGAACGAGAACGGGTGCTCCCGGATCTGGAACGGGGACCGCCCGAGCGTGATCCACGCGAACTGCCCCGGCTGGACGTCGATGCCGTCGTGGCCCTCGGGCCGCAGGCGCAGGTGCCAGGAGCCACCTGGCAGCTCCTCGACACCGGCAACGGTCCACGGCCGTCGCCGCATCTGCCACGGGTTGACGATGCGGACCTTGACCAGCAGGCCGACGAGCACCACCGACCACACGATCCACAGTCCGCGACGCCACGGCCCGGACACGTAGTAGCCGACGAGTTCGACGTGCAGCAGCGCCGTCACCACGATCGCGAACGCGAGCACCCCATGCAGCACGCGCCAGACCTCGTACCGCAGCCGCAGCTGTTGCCGCCACAGCGAGGTGGCGGCGATCACCAGCAGCAGGACGACCGAGGCGACCCCGAACCGTGCCCGCCACGGCGCCTCGATCACGTTGAGCAGCCCGAGTCGCTCGGGGTCGTCGACGAACAGCAGGATCGGGTGGGCGAGCACGAACGCCATCGCCACGAACGAGATCTCGCGGTGAAACTGCAGGACCACGTCCTGGCCGTAGGAGGCGTCGACCGCGTTGACCCGGGCGGTGTTGGCGAACTGCAGCCCGAGCATCGCGAGCCCGATGAAGCCGAGCGCGATCGAGGTGTCGACCAGCCAGCCGCGCCCCGGGGGTGGGTCCCCCACCAGCATGAAGAACAGCGGCACGATGGCGGCGAGCAGGTACACCGTGGCCCAGACCACACCCGTCACCGCGCGACCCACGCCGTCTCCTCGAGCAGGGAGGGTGGTCGGGCCACCCCGTTCCTGGACCCCAACGGTAGCCTCGGCGGGTCGTCCCCTCCCTCCCGTTCGGGAACCCCGCCGATGCGTCACGTCCCTCCCGTCCCGCGACGGGTCACGGCCGCCCGCCGGGTGCTGGTCGCGGTCCTGGCGCTCGGGGTGCTGCTCGCCGTGCCGGTCGCGGCCGTCGCGCACGGCTCGCTGGTGGTCCCGACGATCCGGCTGGACGCCGAGGACCGGACCGTCTCCCTCCGGTGGAGCGCGGCCGAGGACGACGCGGCGGCCATCGCCGTCGGCCTCGGGCTGGCTCCCCGCGAGGCGCTGCTCGACCACCTCGCCGCCCTGGCCGCGCTCGACGACGGGGGCGACCCGCAGCCCCTGATCGACCGGCTGATCGCGCAGGTGGACCAGGAGCGGCTGACCGGCGCACCAGAGCTGGACGCGTACCTGCTCCGGTCGATGGTGGTAGCCCAGGACGGGGTGGCCTGTGCGGGGCGGGTGGCGCCGACCGACGACTTCCTCACCGGTGTGGCGGAGCTGACCTACACCTGCCCGGAGCCGGTCGACGAGATCGACCTCACCGTGACCGTCCTCCTCGAGCAGGACCCGACCCACCGGACCTTCAGCAACGACGGCAGCGGCGAGGTCGCCTTGCATTCCGCCGTCGAGCCGACCCAGACGTGGTCGCTGACCGGCGGAGGGTCGGCGGAGGCCGGGATGCTGCTGGCGCTGGTGGTCGGGCTGGTCGTGGCCGGGGCCGCCGGGGTCGGGGCGCTGGCGCTGATCGGGCGGCCGGACGCCACGGCTGCGGCCGGCCCGGCGGGTCCGCGGGGGACGGCCGGTGCGGCGGTCGCGCGGGAGGACACGGCCGCCGGGAGGCCGGCCTCCCCGGGCCGGCCCGACCGTGAGGAGGTCGTCCCACGCACCGAGGTGGCGCCGTGACGGGCACCCCCCGTTCCCTGCCCGGCGACTGGGGCTGGCTCGACGAGCGGCTGGTCGACCTCGTCGAGAGCGGCGCGGCCGGAGTGGTCGCGGCCGTGCTCGGGATCGCGCTCGCGGTCGCGGTCGGGATCGTCCACGCCGCCGGCCCCGGCCACGGCAAGGTGCTGGTCGGCTCCTACCTCGCCGGCACCTCGGGCCGGCGGCGCGACGCGGTGGCGCTCGGGGTGCTGATCGCGGCCATGCACACGGGGTCGGTGCTCGTGCTCGGCACGATCTACGTCCTGACGCGCTCGTTGCCGGGGGGCGGGCGCATCAGTCAGGTGCTGGAGATCGCGGTCGCGCTGGCGGTCGTGGCGGTCGGCGCCGTCACGCTGCGCCGGGCGCGGGCGGCGGCGCGGCACCGGCAGGCGCTGCCGACCCCCGCGGCGGTGACGGCCACGGCGCAGGCGCACGCCCCCGTGCACGAGCACGACGCGGCGCACGCAGACGACGCGGCGCACGCAGACGGCGCGGCGCACGCAGACGACGCGGCCGGCCACCACCACGCGCTGCCGGAGGGCGTCGCCCCGCTGTCCCGGACGGGGGTGCTCACGCTCGCGGCCGCGGGTGGGCTGGTCCCGAGCCCGGCCGCGTTCCTGATCCTCGTCACCGCCGTGGCCCTCGGCCGGCCGTGGTTCGGGTTGGCGCTGCTCGGCGGCTTCAGCCTCGGCCTCGCGCTGACCCTGACGGTGGTCGGGCTGGTGGTGCTGTCCGGGCGTGATCAGCTCCTGGTCGCGTCGCAGCGACGCGGGTGGGCGGCCCGAGCGGCCGGGGTGCTGCCGACCGTCGCGGCGTGGGGCGTGATCCTGGCGGGGACGGTGATGGCCCTGCTCGCGCTCAACCGGCTCTGACGCCGACGCCGGCCTCGCGCCCGGCCCCACCCTTCGGGCGGCACGGGGTCACGAGGCCCGTCGGTCGACCGCGTGCCGGTGCAGCGGCGGGTACTCCGGGCGCAGCGGCGTGGCGCCGAGGATCAGGTCTGCGGCCTTCTCGGCGATCATCATCACCGGGGCGTAGATGTTCGCGTTGGTGACGTTCGGCATCACCGACGCGTCGACCACCCGGAGCCCGTCCACGCCGTGCACCCGCAGGGACCCGGGGTCGACGACGGCGAGCTCGTCGGTCCCCATCCGGGCGGTGCACGACGGGTGCAGCGCCGTCTCCGCGTCGCGCGCGACCCAGTCGAGGATCTCCTCGTCGGTGCTGACCGCCGGTCCGGGCGACAGCTCCCCACCGTTGTAGGGGTCCAGCGCCGGCTTCTCGAGGATCGCGCGGGCGACCCGGACGGCTTCGACCCACTCGCGACGGTCGGTGGGGGTCGACAGGTAGTCGAACCGCAGCGCCGGTTTCACCCGCGGATCGCGGGAGGTGATCTTCACGCTGCCGCGCGCGTCGGAGTACATCGGGCCGACGTGGACCTGGTAGCCGTGCCCCTTGGTCGGCGCGCTGCCGTCGTATCGGATCGCGATCGGCAGGAAGTGGAACATCAGGTTGGGGTAGGCCACGTCGTCGTTCGACCGCACGAACCCCCCGCCCTCGAAGTGGTTGGTGGCCCCGAGCCCGCGGCGGAACAGCAGCCACTCGAGCCCGATCCA